>CAHJWK010000143.1 GCA_903642275.1 Chitinophagaceae bacterium | reverse complement strand
CAAAAAAAACAGCATCAGCATCTTTGCTTAAAACATCAGCATCAAGCGCCGGCTCTGCTATTTTTTTAAATGAATGGTTTGATTGCTGAATGAAAACCTCGGCCGCATTATCTTTTGAGCCACCTATGAAAACATCATCCAGGCCATCTCCATTTACATCTGCCTTGCACATGCAAGGTCCTTCATGCGAATAAAACTGCGGTAATAATAACTGTCGTGAAAAATCATTTACATAATTTTCTTTGTGTGTATAATTAAGTATAGTGGAATCAGGAGTAAAGTATGAAACAACGTTCTTCGTTGTATAGTTATATTTTTCTTTTGCGTTATTGATGTTTAGCTTCAGGATTTGATTTGCTTTTACATTCAATAACAGTTGTGTTTCATCTGTTGGCCAGATGATGCGTATAGAATCTAATTGTGTAATAATTCCAAGACCAACATGCATGACCATATCAACACATGATTGATAACCGCGAACAGGTAATTGCTCATAATATTGTTTTGTATTTTTTGCATAAGCATAAACTTTTGCACCAATGCCGTCTTTATTTTTCGCATTACCTTTAAATTGAATGCGCAAATAATTTGTTTTTGAAATTGATTCATTATTATTCTCATAAATACCTGCAGGCGCATCAACATCGTTTGTTATTATATCAAGGTCTCCATCATTATCAAGGTCGGCATAAACAGCGCCATTGGAAAGTGTGTTGTTATCAAGTCCCCAGCTTTTTACTTTGTTCTCAAAATGATCATTGCCTGCGTTTTTATAAATGTAATTAGGCAGCAATATCGAAGGCATGTGCGATATATAATTATTTACATCAAACGGCTTTCCCTGTTGCATCTGGTCAGCAATATTCATTGAATATTTTAGGAACTGCATGTTGGTATTATCGCGTTTATAACCGTTCGATAAAAACAAATCTTTCAAACCATCATTATCAAAATCTGCAAACAGCGGGCTCCAGCTCCAGTCAGTATTTGAAATACCTGCAAGCTGTCCTATTTCACTAAACGTTCCATCACCGTTATTTTTTTGCAGGCAGTTTTTCATGTATTGTAAAGGCATTCCGTTAGTAAAGAGATATTGAAATTTATTATAGTTGTCTGCACCGAGATGCATGTTCTGCGCAGCATTTGTCTCCGGCAACATATCCATTTGAACAATGTCAGGACAATCGTCATTGTTATAATCAGCAACATCAATACCCATTCCGTATAAAGAGGTATGATTTATTTTTTGCACAAGACTGTCTGTAAAAGTTCCGTTGTGATTGTTTATGTAGAAGTAATCAGGTTCTTTAAAATCATTTGAAATATAAATATCAGGCCAGCCATCTCCATTTATATCAGCGGTACTTATACCAAGACTAAAACTTAAAACGGTTGAAGTGATACCTGCCTGTTTGGACACATCCGTAAAATGACCTCCATCATTTCTTAATAATTTATTTGCGAAAAGAGAATCTGCAGGTTGCTCATGTACTCCAACAAATTCGGTTCTTCCTTTTGAGTATTTTGGATTGGATTGATTAATGAGCATTACATCCAAATCACCATCTTTATCATAATCAAAAAAAGATGCCTGCGTTGAATAGCCTGCATCATTCAAGCCATATTTTGAAGCGCTTTCAATAAAGGTGAGATCGTGATTATTAATGTACAGGAGATTTTTCCTAAAGGTGGATGAAGGCTGCCCGCTTCTGCATATATAAATATCAAGCCAGCCGTCATTGTTTATATCAACCAGGGTTACGCCTGTACACCACCCGCCTGCATCTGCAATATGTGATTGAAGTGTAATGTCTTTGAACTTAAGGCTTCCTTCATTTAAATAAAGGCGGTTGTTTACCATGTTACCGGTAAATATTATATCAGGCAAGCCATCATTATTAATGTCACCAACGGCAACGCCGCCACCGTTATAATAGTATGGATAAGAAAGAATGTTGAACTCCGGATCACCTTCCTGGATTGTATTTGCGAAATCAATACCTGTTTCTTCAGCAGATAATTTAGTAAACATTTTATCATGATGGCTACCGCAGGATAATAATAAACTCAATACAAAAACCAAAACATAAGTGCGCATAGAATACTTATAAAAAAGGCAGGACTGTAAAATCCTGCCTTAAAAGTAAGTGAATTGAGAATTAATTTTTATCCCACCAAAGCGGTGTAGTTACTTTATCCGGACCATTTAATAATTTAACTGCATCATCTACAGCTGCTGCATTTGTTTGTGTTTCTGATAATAAGAAAGGAATTCTCCTTATCCATTGTGTTGATGTATTGGTAATATCCGGATTATCTGAATTAACAACAGGATACAATTTAAGAATACGGCTTCTTCTATAATCAGCCCATGCCTCCATTCCATCAGGAAATAAAGCCAGCCATTTTTGTGTAGCAATTTGCTCGCGTGCCACTGCTTCATTAGTTGCATTAAACTTAACCGGAATGGTTGTTACTGCAGGTGATTTTAAATAATCATTTGGTGCAACCGGCGTAGCTGAACTGCCGATGTAATTGTTAATTGTTTCTGCATCTGTATAGCCCCATTGGTACATAGATTCTGTAATACCTTTATTATATAAATCCTGCGCTGTACCATTCATATTCCATCCATTCATAGCACCTTCTGCGCGTAAAAAATAGGCTTCTGCAGTGCACATTACATTTTGAGGAGTAGAAAGATAATCAGTAATACCGCCAGCACTTGGAGATGCCCAACGGGCACCAACATGTGAATTATCATCAGCTTTATTACCAGCAATTGTAAGTTGTGTAGTGCTGAGGCCATTTCTTAAACCTTCATAAGTACCTGTATTTTTAGCAGGTAAATAATAAGTTGTAATGCGCGGATCTGAATAGCCTTTTAATACTGACTCCATTGATGCGCTCATACGAAATTCATTCCAGTCGCTCATAATAGAAAGGCCGTTTCCATCATTTCCTTTTGTACTTCTTGTAACCAAAGCATCATCATCCGGGCTTGTTGTAAAAACTCCACCAGCTACTGCAGCTTCTGCTTCAGATTTTGCAAGTGTGGGATTTACTTTTGAAATACGCAAAGCCAAACGTAAGCGGAGTGTGTTACAGAATTTAATCCATTTATTTACATCACCGCCATACACGATATCATAGCTGCCATAAGGCGTTTCAGACGTATGTGATTTTAAAACTGTTGCTGCTTCTGTTAAGCGCTTAAAGAAATCATCATAAATTTTATCTTGTGCATCATAAGGTACAGTTTTACCAGGCTGGCCTGCACTGAAATATGGTATGGGTCCCCAATAATCTGTGACCCGATGAAAAGTATAAACCCACCAGATGCTTGCTATGGCATGTTCTGCAGACATAGAATCTGTGCCTGCAAAAATGCTTTGTAACTGAGGAGCCACATCTGTATACATAGGGTTAAAAGCTGCTCCAACCCAATCCTGCCTAATTACTAACCTGTCAGAAGGAAAGTAGGTAGCTTCACATGCAAAATACTGTGCATACTGATCTGCGAAGAGATTCTGCGCAACCTGGTAATTGTATTGGCTGTTTGGTGCAGCAGATAGTGCTCTTGTAAACAAAAACGGTATTTGCGAAGCAGATACATCTGATATAGCATTTGGATTAGTATTAATCTGGTCATACTTTTTTGTACAACCCGCTAATAAAGCTGTACATAAAACCAGGCTTGATATTCTCCTGAATTTTCCTTTATTTAATTTCATAAATATTGATTAAAAATTTTTTTAAAAACTAATTTTCAAATTTACACCTAAACTACGAGTTGATGGCAGTGTACCATATTCCACACCTTGATAATTTCCATTCCCTAAACTCATATCCGGATCAAAGGGCATTGTTCTTTTACCAACACCAGGAATATCTAAAATAGATTTACCGCGATACAACCAAAAGAGGTTACGTGCTACTAATGAAAGGTTTAATCCTTTAATAAAACTGCTTTTTGGAACAGGAATAGCATAACCAAACGAAACTTCTCTTACTCTGAAACTGGTTGCATTATAAGCGAAAAACTGGCCAATTCCGTATCTTTTACCGGAAGCTGTTTGCCAGAATTGCTGAGCTGTTATAGCTGTCGAACCGCCGGAACCACTGGTATCAATACCATTTAGCTTCCAGCCTCCTTCACGGTAAGGCAAGGTGCCTTCTGTAATTCCGCTAAAAGCAAGATTCATTTCAGTACCAGATACTAATGTACCACCAATACGTCCATCTAACAGAACACGCAATGAAAATCCTTTATAATTAAACGTGTTTGTAAATCCTAAATTTTCTTTCGGATTAAAATTGCCAATATACTCCTGGTCAGCAGTTGAAATTGGTACCCCACTGTTGTTTACAAGGTATTGACCTTTATCATTTGTAGCCCATTTAAAAGATAACAAATCACCATAGCTGCCACCTACCTGCACAACAGGTGTTGCTGCGCGGCCATAGCCACCGCCAAGGTAAACTATACTTAAATCAGGACTAATACTTTTAATTTTATTACGGTTAAGCGAAGCATTCAATGTTACATCCCATGAGAAATTTTTAGATTGAACAGGCGTACCATTAACTACAAGCTCTAAACCATGATTTTCAATATTACCTGCATTGATATATTTACTTGAATAGCCAGTTGCAACAGGCAAACTTATCTGTAATAACTGGTTAACAGAATTACTTTTATAATAGCTTAAAGAAAATCCGATACGGTCTTTAATAAATCTTGCTTCTATACCTGCCTCAAAGTTCTTTACAATTTCTGGTTTAAGTCCTGGAATTGCCAATGTTAAGCCTCTGCTTAAAAAGCCGTTTCCAGCACCTTGTCCATAACTGTAAGTATTGAAACGCACCTGTTCCTGACCGCCGTTTCCAACTTCAGCATAACTTGCACTTGCTTTTAAAAAAGACAAGGCTTTGGGCAGTGTAACTAAATCAGAGATTACAGCACTTAATCCGGTTGAGTAATACGCGTAGGTATAAGGAGAAGGCAGGCGGGAATCCCAATCGTTCCGAAAACTTCCGTCAAGAAAAATTCCATCTTTCCATGATACAGTTGCCTGTGCAAAAGCAGACTGGGTCTGGTGGCCGCCTGCATCATCATTTGTGGAAAGGTTTGTTCCATAGTTTAAGCTGAATTTATTTGTAACATTAAGGCCATCTGCACTTGTTTGATCCTGTATTGCCTTTATATCCTGAAATATTGCGCCTACATTATAATTAACCTTAAAATCTTTAGCAAAATTATTATTGCCGCTTATAATGGCATCATACCATTGTTGAGTCAGGTTAATACTATATTTTGAATAATAGCCGCCAGCTTGTGAAGCCCACAAAAGTGTTCCCTGTGAATATCTAATTTCACCATCATCAAGAATTTTATCAAGATTTGCCCTGGTAGCAATGCTTAACCAATCAGTAAGCTGGTATTTTAAAGTGATAAACCCGGTAACACGATTTCTGTTTTCATTTATAGCCGTTTGGTTAATCATCCAGTATGGATTTTGGTAGATAGAAGAAAGTGTAGAAGGCCATGTAGTTGGTTCAGGCACACCTAAATTGTCAAGCTGCACAGCTTGTTTAACATCAGAAAGTGGTACACTTCTCGGTGTTTGATATATATCTATTACAGGCGAATTTTCTTCACCGGTTCTTGGCCTATTATCAATCCGCTGATTAATATAAGAAACCTTTGCATCTAAAGATAACTTCTTAGTGATCTGGTCACTTAAACGAAGGTTAATATTATGACGAATCAAATCATTTTTAGGTACAATGCCCTGTATTGCATTGTTTGTATATGAAAAGTAAGTCTGAACTTTTTCATTACCACCTGAAATACCTACTGAATTATTAAAGGTTAAACCGTTTCTAAAAAAATCTTTTACATTATCAGACTGAGGAGAATAAGTGCTTTGTTTGCCCAAATAATTTGTATAAGACTGACCCGTCATTTTTGCACCCCAGCTATCTCCAACAGTTGGGTCAAGCATGCCAGCATTACCCTGTCCGTATTCGTTTTGAAATTTAGGTAAAGCAAAAGGACTTTCGACCGTAAAACCGGAATTTATACTTACACCAGTGGTGTTATCCTTTCTCCCTTTTTTGGTTGTTATTACCAATACACCATTACCTGCCTGGCTTCCATATAATGCGGCACCTGATGCACCTCTTAAAATAGTAAGTGATTCTATGTCATCAGGATTGATATTTGAAGCTCCGTCAGAACCTTGTATTGAACCAAAATCACTGCCCGCCGCGCTGAATGTTTCATTCAAAATAGGTACGCCATCTACAACAATTAACGCTGTGTTTCCACCCTGTATAGACCGGTTACCACGCAGTACAATTCTTGCACCACTTCCCGGGCCTCCTGAACCCTGAGATATTACCGCATTGGCAACTTTACCTTGCAATGAATTAATAACATTGTTAGCATCTCTAACACTGGTAAGCTCTGATGTTTTTACGGTTTGTGTAGCATACGATAATGATTTGGATTGCCTGGTAATACCCAAAGCCGTAACAACCACATCGCTTAAATTACCAGCGCTTGGTGATAACAAAATGTTTACACTTGTCTGGTCAGGTGCAACCGTGAATGTTTGACTGGCATAGCCAACATAAGAAATTTGTAAATCAGTAGCAGTAGCAGGTAGATTAATACTAAAACTTCCGTCTGCAGCAGTAGTAGTTGCAACATTTTTGCCTTTTACTTTTACTGATACATACCCTAAGGGCGTTGTGCCTGAAGAGTCTTTTACCATACCTGTTACCACCCTTGTTTGTGCGTATAATGTAACTCCGCAAAACAATAGCAGTACAAGAAGCAGTTGTTGTTTTCTCATCTAATTGTTTTTTGATTAATAAGTGGAATTAAAAGTTAACAATGTAAAGAACTGCGTCCGTAGTCAATAGCATGTATTAATTATGCAATTGGTACTTAATATCATTTACAATAAATTAATATCAAATGCCAGCAGATAGTTAGGAATTTAGCCTAAAAATTTTTATCAGAAATTTTCTACAGACGATTTTAAGTTGCGCCGAAGTTAAAGGTATCTTAATAAATAATTAATATTTTGATCATCTTTTTTTATACACTTCTTAAATTTTTTATTGATTATTAAAAACCATTGATGAATGATTATACTTTATAGAAACAAATCTTTAGTAGCAAAATGTTTAACGTGTTAATTAAACAATGTTTGATGAGTCTTGCAAAGCATTGAATATTGAAAAAAATAATTACAATACAAATTGTTACATATCGCGCTTTATTTGCGGTTAAATTTGCAGTCACCAAACAATAAATTATGGTTGATTCATTTGAAAAAATTCCGGTTGAAATTTTTGCTAATTCAAAACAAGGTTCAAAGTATGTAGCTGCAGAAATTGCAAAGCTCATCAAACAAAAACAAATCAATAATGAAAGCTGTGTGTTAGGATTAGCTACCGGTTCAACACCAATTACATTGTATGCCGAACTGGTGCGCCTGCATAAAGAAGAGAGCTTAAGTTTTAAAAATGTTATCACTTTTAATCTTGATGAATATTACCCGATAGAAAAAGATGCTGTGCAGAGCTACTATACTTTTATGCATAAACATTTATTTAATTATATT
>CAHJWK010000142.1 GCA_903642275.1 Chitinophagaceae bacterium | reverse complement strand
ATAACATCCTGTTGTTGCGCAACTGTATCAGCATCTGCAATTGAAATAACTGTTCCGTTATACTGTTTTCTATGCACCTCGTTTAATTTCCATGGCTGCTCATCATCGCTGTAGATTGTTTGCTTGTTACCCAAAGTAGCTGGCTCATTATTAGTTTTTGGTTTAAACAATGTCCATGTTTTACCGCCATCAACAGAATAGATATATTGATTATTTGCAACATCATAATAAATATTTTTTGAAGGGTAATAATAAAACTCAAACTGCTTTTTGCCTAAGCCGGCTTCATTGCACGATATAAAAACTGATAATATAAACAAACTATGGTACAGGAGTTTAAACTTCATGCTGCATCTTTTACAACTGGTATAAAAACAACGTAAAATAAGTGAATAACTTATTTGTTACCGATGAATTATAGTTAGAAGAATTATAATTCTTACTTCAGAATTTCTTCAGGGCAATGCCTTATAATTGCAAACGATGACATTACAAAAAGCTGTTTATTTTTTCTTTTTGATTACAGTAACCATAAATGTTTGTGCACAATCAACACAAATAAAAAATGCCGGTCCGGACAAATACAAAACCGTTACTGCCGGCAAACAATATAAGAAAGGTACAATCTACCGGTTTTTCTGGGGCAACAATAACCGTAATACATGGACGACTCCTGTTACAGTTCCGGTACTTTGGCTTGATACTGCAAAAGGAGGATTGAAACCCGTGAAAGAAGGTGGCGGCCATCAAACGAAATCATTGCGCTTAAAAGATAAAGATGGCAAAGAGTATGCGGTGCGCTCAATAAGTAAATCACTTGGTGCTGTGTTGCCGCCCGATTTTAAAGGAACATTTTTGGAAGCTAGGGTGAATGATGAAGTATCTATGTCAAACCCTTATGGTGCTTTAATTGTACCTGTGCTTGCTGAAAGCGCTCATGTTTATCATACTAACCCTCAGCTGGTTTACCTGCCTAAACAGTCATTGCTTGATACATTTAATAATAAGTACGGCGATAAATTTTATTTGTTTGAGCAAAAACCAAACGGTGATTGGAGTAATGCAGATAACCTTGGAAATTTTCATGAATATTTTTCAACAGAAGATGTAATAAAAAAACTACTTGAAAATAATAAATATAAGATTGACCAAGCAGCTTTTATAAGAGCAAGGATTTTTGACTGGTTTATTAATGATTGGGATAGGCATGAAGGCCAGTGGGATTGGGGTGAAAGAAAAATAAATGACACTACTTTTTTTGTTCCTGTACCTGAAGACAGAGACCAGGCATTTTCAACACATGATGGTTTTTTGTTAGGACGGGCTTTAGCAGCGAACAGTTTATTTTATATGCAATCCTTTAAAAACAATTTAAGAAGCATCAAAAAATTTAATTATGAAGAAAGAAACCTTGATCGCTTATTTACAAATGAAATGATGCTGGATGTATGGCAGAACACTGCCGCAGCTTTGCAGCAATCGCTCACAGATAACGTAATTGATAAAGCTGTAAAACAATTACCGCCTGAAGTGTATAAAATAAGCGGAGCAGGTATAGCTGCAAAGCTTAGAGCACGCCGTGCACATCTTGCTGAATGGGCAACAACTTATTATAATTTTATAAGCGAAGAAATACAGGTAGCTGGTACTAAAAAAGGTGGCCGGTTTAATGTTCAGCATTTGAATGATAGTGAAACATCTGTAAAAACGTATGATGTAAGTAAAGAGAATGATTCTGCTTACTACTCAAGAGTTATAAATTCAAATCAAACAAAAGAAATAAGACTGTTTGGCATTGATGGCAGCGATGCTTATTATATGAATGGCAAATCAAATAACTTAACCATAAAAGCAATCGGCGGCGCACAACCTGATTCTTTTATAAATGAAAACGCAGGCAGATTTTACGTGTATGATGATCACAACAACTTCATCAATAAAAATGCATCCACAAAGCTTAAGCTTTCAAACGATTCATCAATACATGATTTTAATTATAACTGGTATAAATATGACAAAGGGCACATGAAGCCTTCGTTGTTTTATAGTTTTTATGACAGGATTTATGTTGGTTTTGGGTATCAATATATTTATAATAAATGGCGCAAGGAACCATTTGCATCAAAGCAATTGTTTGATGTACATTATTCGTTCACACAAAAGGCTTTCAGCTATACATATTCTGCATTATTTCCAAAGCTTATAGGCAAGGCTGACTTGTTTTTGTATGCGAATTATGATTTAATAAGATGGATACGTTTTTGGGGATTAGGCAACGAAACGCAATATGTGCCAAAAGATATTAATTACTTTACAACAAGCAGCCGCCAGTGGATTTTTCAACCTGGTGTAATAAGGCAATATGGATTAAGCACAATAACTGCTTCTGCTTTTGTACAGGGTGTAAAAATTATTAACGATACAAGTAAATTCATCAGTAAAATTTTTATTACAGACCCGCAGGATTATAAATGGAAAACGTTTGCAGGCGCAGAGCTGAATTATAAATTTCAAAAATTAAACGATTCAGTTACACCAACAAAAGGCTTTATATTTTTTGCTGATGCTACCGGTGCAAAAAATATAAACAACAGTAATAGTTATTTTGTAAAGTATTCAGGTAACATGCAAGTGTATGTTCCACTTTTCACAAAATTTTCTTATGTGCTGCGGGCAGGTGCTGCTACAGTATCTGGCAAGCCTGAGTTTTATCAGTATAATTCAATCGGTGGTGCGCCCAACCTGCGTGGTTTCAGGCGAGACCGTTATTGGGGTAAAACTGCATTTTGGAATATGAATGACCTGCGTTTTATCAGTAATATAAAATCATATATTTATAATGGCAAAGCCGGACTAATTGCATTTTTTGATGATGGGAGAGTGTGGCTGCCCGGCGAAAAATCAAACCTGTTACATACAGATTTTGGCGGTGGCATAATACTGGCACCTTTCAATAAAATATTAGCAGATATTACGTACGGAATTTCAAAAGATGATAAAGTAATAAATGTGCGGATAAATAAATATTTTTAGTGGAGCTGGCGGGATTCGAACCCGCGTCCAAACATCTTTGCCATAAGCTTTCTACATGCTTAGTTTATTATTATTTGTCGGTAAATAACAGGAAACAAACCAACCGATTATTTACTTAGCTGTATAGTCTTTTGCAACAGTCACAGCCTTCTGCTACAGCATCCTGTTTTGTTTTAAGTCGGCGGCAAAACGTGGTAACAAGCCAACCTGCTTTGCGGCCCTAATGACTAACTAATCACTGATTAGGCAGCCATGGCATACTGAGTATTGCCATTTATTGTTTTGAACTTTCAGATTTACGTGCTAATAGAACAACGCACGGCATGCTTACACCTACCGCAACCGATGCTGTCAAAACCAACACAGCCCCATTTTATTTACGATGTAAGATTTTGGATGTACGATTGTCAAAGAGCGAACAGCAAATTTAATTAAGTTTTGGATAGTAATTTTTAAGCAATTGTTATAAACGAGTAAACGATATTTTTTACTGTTGCAGCATTACGTAAAGCCGTAAAAATTATTTATACCAATTTAAATTTTAAAGTTGAATATTAAAAAGATAGAAAGGAATAAGCACTTATTACTTAATGCACCATCGCCTCTTTATTGTATTTACTTCTGTATTCCAAAGGCGACATGCCGGTAACTTTTTTGAAAACTTCCCTGAAGGATTTTGTATCTGAATAACCCACTTCGTACATTACTTCATTCACATTTTTACGGGTAGATTCAAATGCCTTTTTTGCTGATTCAATTTTTACCCGCTGAGAATATTCTAATGGTGTGTTACCGGTTGCTTTAATAAATCTTCTATCAAAATGCCGCCTGCCCACAGCAAACTTTAAAGATAAATCTTCAATAGAAATTTTTTCGTGCAGATTATTTTCGATATATGATTGCGCTTTTTTTATTACATCATCATCATGATTTTTCTGAGCGGAAAAAATAGCAAATGTTGACTGGGTTTCCCTGTTTATATCAACCTGAAATATTTTTGAACAATAGATAGCAGTCTGTCTATCGTAATATTTTTCAACAAGATAAATAATCAGATTCAGAAATGAATAAGCGCCGCCATTTGTATAAATGCCATGTTCATCAGTAATCAGCTTTTGTTCTTTTAAATCCACCTCAGGAAACATATTTCTAAACACATTTGCGTATGCCCAATGCGTAGAACAACTTTTGCCATTCAGTAACCCTGAGGAAGCAAGCATAAATGCACCTGAGCATATACTGGCTACCTCAGCGCCGTGCTTATATTGATGCTCAATCCAGTCCATCAATAACTGATTTCTTTTCGTGGCTTTTTTATAACTGCGGATTAAAGAAGAAGGAATAATTATCAGGTTAGTTTTAGTGATTGTGGAGACAGTGATTTGCGGTCTAATTGTAATTAAGCTCTCGCAATAATTAACTTTTTGTGATATTGCTGCGAGTTCAACTTTATATAATTCTTTGTTTTCATTTTTTTTCCAATAAGCATTCGCCTCCGAAAAGATTTCCGATGCACCCACAATACTTGCTACAGTACTCAGATTGCCCTGCCCTTCAGGAACCAGAATTGTTATATGTTTCATTATTCAAATCTTTTGCAAATATAAATTTTTATGATGTCTAAAACAACCCCTTACAAAGTCCATTTTACACATCATTAAATATAATCTAAGACTTTAGTTTTACAGCCTGAGCAATTAAACCTTGCTACAGGAATGATTGTTTACTAAGAATTAATTTATTCAACAAAAAGAAAATTACAATGAGCGATAAAAATTTTACAATAACCATTCTCGTTGACAAAACACCCCAGGAAGTTTTTGATGCAATTAATAATGTACGTGGCTGGTGGTCAGAAAACATTGAAGGAGATACATATGAACTTAATGCTGAATTTCTATATCAGTACAAAGACGTTCATGTTTGTAAAATGAAAATAACTGAATTGATACCTGACAAAAAAATAGTATGGCATGTAATGGAAAATCATTTCAGTTTTACGAACGACAAAAGTGAATGGAAAGACAACTATATAGTTTTTGACATTATCACCAAGGAAAATCAAACACAACTTCGATTTTCGCAATACGGTTTAACGCCTGCTAACGAATGTTTTAATGTTTGCAATGATGCGTGGACAGATTATATTAGTAATAGTTTGCGTAATCTTATTATGTATAGCAAAGGACAACCCACTCCAAAAGACGAGGATGGAGAATTAAACGAGGCTTTAATTAACAAATGGAAACTCAATGAAAATAAAAATGCAAATGATTTTTCTTTCAGTTTTGAATCTTCAAAATCTCCTGAAATTGTTTTTAAAATATTATTAAATGTTCGCGGTTGGTGGTCAGGTTTATATGGAGAAAAGTTTGAAGGCAGCAGCAAAGAACTTAATGATGAATTTGAGTTTATAGCTGGTGATGGTGCGCATTATTCCAAGCAAAAATTGATTGAATCAGAACCAAACAAAAAAATTGTGTGGCTGGTGGCTGACAGTAACCTTAACTTTTTAAAACAGCCTGATGAATGGACAAATACTAAAATACGTTTTGATATTTCAGAACATGCAGGCAAAACTAAAATTACTTTTACCCATCAAGGATTAGTTCCTCAAATTGAATGTTATAACGGTTGTACAAACGCCTGGACACAATATTTAAAAAATCTTTCAAACAAGATTAAATAATTACATACTTACCAAAATCTCACATACAACAAAGAAATAATCAGCAGTGTAACTACAATCATTGCAAGTATTCCGGGGCTAACTTTAAACATACTTTTATCCAGTACCAATGCTTTAGGATTAATTTTAGGACCAGCCAGGCTCATTAATACCATAACAATTACAGTAAATACAAATGCAAGACCCATACAAATATGAAATGGTATTTCGTAATTACCGTCATTGTTTTTATAAGCTGTATATAATAAAGTATCAGGGCCAAACCACGATGGTGCATACACATTAAATAATACGGATAATAAAAATCCAACAATAACGCCGGTTACAGCTGCGGCTCCGGTTGTGCGTTTCCAGAAAAAACCAAGCAGAAAAATGGCAAGTACACCTGGGCTTACAAAGCCAGTATATTTTTGAATAAATGTAAAGCCGCCTTCACCACCAATGCCCAATGCATCATGCCACGTTAACATGATGGAAACTATTAAAGCAGCAATAATTGTAATGCGCCCAATCCAAACCATCTTTTTTTCTGTAGCTTCTTTGCTGATGTATTTTTTATACACGTCCAGCGTAAAGATGGTAGAAATGCTATTCGCTTTCCCCGCAAGCGAGGCAACAATTGCAGCTGTTAATGCAGCAAGTGATAAGCCTATTAAGCCATTGGGTAAATAACCGAGAATTGCTGAATATGCATTATCAGAAACAACCTGCCCGTTCTTACTGTTTGCAATCATTTCTGCCTGTAACATACCTTTTTGATGCAATACGTATGCTGCAATGCCTGGCAGCATAACAATTATCGGCATTAATAATTTTAAAAAGCCCGCAAACAAAATCCCTTTACGTGCTGTTTCAAGATTAGCGCCCAGTGCACGTTGTGTGATATATTGATTGCAACCCCAGTAATTCAGATTTACGATCCAGATGCCGCACGCATACGATAATAAGCCTGGTATGGTTAAGTAATTATTTACTTCATGTTGTGATGAGTTGGCATCAGGCTTTGCGAAAATCATATGGAAATGATCGGGTGCATTTTTTATTAAAGCATTAAAACCTGCAAGCGCACTATCCCCAAAACCAAATGCTTTGCTTACCACCGTTAATGCTACATACGTTGTAGCAAGTCCACCAATAATTAAAACCGATACCTGTATCACATCGGTGAAACCAATTACTTTCATTCCGCCAAGCGTGATAAAGACTGCAAAAATGGAAAGCAGGATAATTATGAGGTGAAAGCTTGCTTCGCTGCCGCCGGTTAAATTATTAATGGCAACGGCGCCAAGAAATAATATTGATGTAAGATTTACAAACACATATAAGAACAGCCAGAAGATAGCCATTATTAAAGCTACCGTTTCATTGTACCGCGTTTTTAAAAACTGCGGCATCGTAAATATTTTGTTCTTTAAATAAATCGGGATAAACCATACCGCAACAATTATTAATGCGATAGCTGCGATCCATTCATACGCGGCAACGGCAATACCAATAGTAAACCCATTTCCGCTCATGCCTATAAATTGCTCTGCAGAAATATTAGATGCAATTAGTGAAGCGCCGATTGCCCACCATGTAAGTGAGCCTTCCGCTAAAAAAAAATCATGTGTAGCACTTACAGCTTTTTTCTTTTTGCGATAGATATAAATGCCATACCCGGCCACGATAATAAAGTAAATAACAAAAATCAGTTTGTCCTGGAGGAGTAGTTTGCTCATGGTAAGGTATTCGTTAGTTGTTTTCTATTTTGATTTAACTAATGTAAATGATCAATCGTGCGTGTGAATATAGGTGTAATCTTTTTTTGTTATCATCATTTAAAAGAATTTAAATATCAATATGAATGTTATAAACTTCATATTTAAATATTACGATTTACGATAAGCCAATTCATTCCATCGCAATTCATTTTTTAGCTGATAAAGATTCGTATTCTTATC
>CAHJWK010000141.1 GCA_903642275.1 Chitinophagaceae bacterium | reverse complement strand
GTGCATAGAAAACAGTATAACGGAACAGTTATTTCAATTGCAGATGCTGATACAGTTGCGCAACAACAGGATGTTATTTCAGATAAAAAAAATATTGTAAAAAAGCCAAAGCTTAATGTTGATGCACCTGTTCAGGAAGAAAAGAAACCTGGCTTTTTTAAAAGGCTTTTTGGAGGAAAAAAACATAATAACAATCAATGAGTAAAACTTCTTTCTGGCAACGCATGGGCTTTCACGAATGGTTTTTAAAGCGTGACGCTGATACAACAAAAATTGCTGGACCAACGCTTACACCTGATGATGTTTATAATTACCTCGTGCAGAAATTTTCAGAATTAATTAAAGAATTATCGTTTGCAAAACGCATTGTGTTTTATCATGAATACATTGTTTGTTTTAACGAAGAAGATTATAAAGAATTTACCCAGAATAAAAAAGGCATGTTTGGTTTGATTGTGCAGGAATCTGTTGCTGAGTTTTACAAGATTTTAAATGAGTATAAACAACAGGATAAGGTTGTTGAACCATCCAGCAATAAATGGGTTTTTCGGTTTGTATCGCATCCTGAATATTTGCGCGGTGATAAAAGTTTGATAGGAAAATTAATGCCTGATGGACAGCATCAGAAAAAAGAAAACATACGCATCACTTTCATTCCGCGGCAAACAGGTATCGCAGAAACCTTTGATGTTAATCCTGAAATATTAAACGGCTTTACATTTTACAGTGAAGGTTATTATGAAGTGCCTTTTGAAAGAAGGCTACTTTCAAACATTACAACACATCCAACGATAAAGCCAACGAATAACAATAACTTATTCGCAAGATTTGAAACTATAATTCCTGATAAAGAATTTGCTGGTAAAAAAATTGAATACTTCATGCGTGATGCAACAATTTTAATTTCCGGTAAAGATGAAACGAAAGACCAGTTGAACATATTCCGCATACCAAGTGAATGGGTTAACACACCGCATTTGAAAATTAAGTTTGAAGTTGGAGATAATAAATTCTACCTCGCATCATTCGGCGAGAAAACGCTGGTAAATGAAAATGAAGTTGCACAAAGCGATATGAATAATCCGTCTTGGGTTGAACTGCCAATCAACTCACGTATTGTGTTAAATGGTATTGTTGGTGTGAATATTTTTAAATTATAATCATGCAAAATCCTGAAAATATTATTCTTTCAGTATCGCTGTTAGTGATTTGCGTTCTATTGCTCATCGCTAATTTTTGGGATGTAAAAAAATCACATCGGAATGGCAGATAATTTTTTTGGAATTACTGATGTTGGCAAGATGCGTGATAACAACGAAGACCGTTTTATTGCGCAACACATTTTGCAAAAGCGTTATGTACTTGCCTGCGTTATTGATGGTGTGGGCGGTTATGAAGGCGGCGAAATTGCATCTGCACTGGCGCATGACTCGATTATAAATTACCTGCAAAAACCGCATGATGATGTTGTTGAATCACTGAAACATGCATTGATTGAAGCGAATGAAAAAATCATTGCAGGAAAACAAAATAATGATGTTACAAGTGAAATGGCTTGTGTGATAACGCTGGCAGTTGCTGACGTAGAAGAGAACAAATTTTACTATGCGCATGTGGGTGATACGCGTTTGTATTTGCTGCGCGATAATTCGCTGGTTAAGGTTACCAAAGACCATTCGTTTGTTGGCTTTCTGGAAGACAACGGAAGGTTATCTGAAGAAGAAGCAATGACTCATCCAAAGCGCAATGAAATTAATAAAGCGCTTGGTTTTAATGAGCAGGATTTTTCTCAGCCTGATTATATTGAAACAGGTGAATCACCTTTTTTGCCCGGCGACATTTTATTGTTATGCAGTGATGGTTTGAGTGATATGCTTAATAACAAAAGCATTACATTCATTCTTACATCAAACAAAAATTTAAAAGAAAAAGGTAAAGCATTAATTAAAGCCGCAAACGATGCTGGTGGAAAAGATAATATAACAGCCGTGCTTGTTAAGAACGATAAGTTGCAGCTTATGCATGAAGCCACCAAACCTGTTGCCATAAAAAAAAACGAAACAAAAGAACTATTTGAAAAGATTGAAACGGCTGATGCAATAACGAAAACGCCTGTTGAAAAGCCAAGGCAAAAATCACCGGGTTTTTTAATTTTTATATGTCTTGTTTTATTGGCATTGGTTGGTTGGTTTGTTTATAAAGATTATTTAAAGCAACCACCAAAACCCAAAGCGGTTATGCCGTTGCCGCCGCAAAAAATTATCAATGCGGATGAACAAAAGCTGGTTAATAATTTAAGTCGGCAAAAGGATATTTTTTTAGCGCAGGTTATAAATGTGCAGCCATTAATTTTTAATGACTCAGTTTTTATTGACAGAGATTCGGTACATATTCATGGCAATGGCTCAACCATAGTTGCTGACTCTTCTTATAACAGTGTTGGTTTTATATTTTCTGAAAACTGCAAATACATTTTGATTGACAGTTTAACGCTGCAGAATTTCAACGTCGCCATCATTGCAAAAAATAATGCATTGCATTTAAAAGATGTGCAGTTTAAAAATTGCAAGATTGCAGTACAGCATGAAATAGTTTCAAATGATAAAACAGTAAGCGGAAAATTTACAGACAGCTTATCATCTTCAAAAAAAGATTCTGTAAAAATTAAATATAAATGAGTTCGGCAAAAACAAATAATATATATCGTAACACAGAAAGAATTTTTTTGTTACTGATCGCTGTTGTATTTGCTGTATTATTTAATAAATTATATACGGTTTTAAGTAAAGATTTTATTGAAGTTCCAACGCGTTTAAGTAATGGAACAATGATTAATCTCAATGATGAGAAGCCCGGTGAAGCCATGAAAACCTTGCTGCACAACGGCAGGTATTTCCGGGATGAAAAAGATATTGACCTGATAAGCTCAACCTATGCAAGAGCAAAAACTTTGGATACATCAGCGATTGATAACATCGGTGACATCAATAAAAAAAATTACAGCATTAATGAAGATGTTGCGCATTCCCAAGGCGGGGAATCATTTAAAAAACGTGTGGGTGCTGAGAGAATTTATTTAGGTTTTACAGGTGATGACGCAGGTATTTTTCAGCAACAGCAAAACAATCCATCGTCGATTCCATCAACAAATAATATTGGATTAGGTCACTATAACATAAGTGGCGTTATAAAAAATAAATCAGGAATTATTTCGCATGTTATTGTTCGTGCCCAATTAATATTACCACAAGACAGCGTGTACAGCAACAAAGTTGAAGAGGTTGCAAACATGCTGAATGAAAACACAGTAACACTAAAAAAAATATACGCAGTTGATTCACTTAATAATAAACAACTGCAATCTTTAATAGCATATACACAAACAGATGAGAACGGAAATTTTTCATTCAATGGTTTGCCTGATGATAAAGCGTATGAAGTATTGCCGTTACAACCTAACTATACATTCGGCCGCTCACAAGGTGTAATGCAATTAGATGCGAATACATCTTTTACGTTCTATCAATCACCACATGCATTAAAACTTTTTTCAACAAGAGACTTCAATATTCTTAAAAAAGAAAAATCATTAATTGTAAGAACGCCTGAAGATTTTAAATCATGGTTCTTAGTAATCATAGCAGGTTTCTTTGCCGGATTTTTTCTTATCCATATCATATTAAGCATTCGTTTTAAACAAGCCGACCAGTTTATACTTCCTCTTATAATGATACTGACCGGCTTATCATTCCTGACATTGTTATCACTCCAAGAACCTTTGCGGGACAGGTTTTTAGCGAAAGAGACTTTATATTATTTCGCTGCAGGCATTGCATTTATCATACTAATATTATTGTTCAACCTTCGCTTGTTCACCACTGATTCTTTGTTGTATCGCTTATTCATTTTTAAAAATATAAAGTCATCTGCGAATGGCTGGCAATGGGCATGTGTTGCAATCGGTTTATTAATCATGCTGATACTTTTTGGCAGCGGCCCTGAAGGCAGCGGCGTTAAAGTAAACCTCCTGGGTTTTCAGCCAAGCGAGATTGTAAAATTTGTTATCGTTGTATTTCTTGCAGGCTTTTTTGCAACAAATGAAAAGTTTATATCAACCTATAATTCATGGGCGAAGCGCAGCCGTTTTTTTGCATTTGCACTGATAGCAATTCTTACAACAATTTTTCTTTTTTTGATTTTAGGCGACCTTGGCCCGGCAATGGTTTGTTGCTTTACGTTCATCATTTTATTTTCTTTTTCGCGTGGTGATTTTTTCCAGATGGCTGCATCAATCGTAATATATGTGCTGCTTGTTTGGACGTTGAAAAGTGTATGGCTTGCAACCGCAATCATCGCAGCTATTCTTATTTTGTTTGCATTGATTGGCAAGAAAAGATTAAGTGAATCAACGGTGATGGCATTGGTTGTGATAGCTGCATTTTTATTGCTTGACCAAGTGCCGTTGCTGGCAAAATATTTTCCGGGACCGATGCAAAGATTGATAGACAGAAAAGCAATCTGGCAAGACCCATGGAACAATGAAGTGTATGGCGGCGACCAGGTTGCAAACGGCATTTGGGCAATGAGCAGCGGTGGTGTTTACGGGCAAGGTGCAGGCGAAGGTTTTGCAAAAACAATTCCTGAAGCGCATACAGATATGATACTTCCATCAATGGGTGAAGAGTTTGGCTGGACAGGTATTATTGCTGTGTTTATCGTGTTCCTTATTTATTTGCATCGTTCAATAATCATCGGCAGGCAAACAGGAAGACCACTGTTATTTTATATCTGCGCAGGCATCGGCATTGCAACATTTATACAATTTTTATTGATTGCAGGAGGGTCAACAGGTGCACTGCCATTATCCGGTGTGGCATTGCCGTTCATGAGTTACGGCGGCTCATCATTAATCATCAACATGATTGCCGCAGGCTTTCTTTTATCAGCATCGCATATTGAAGGTTCGCCGGCACAAATGAAATTTATATCTGCGCAGCAGGATAAAAATCTTATACCGGCATTGCTTGGTGCATGTATTGGCATTGTGTTGCTTGGCATAACGATTTCGTCTTATTTATTCGATAATAAAAAATGGGTTGTGCAACCTGCATTGGTGGCAGACAGAAGCGGCGCAAGAATGTTCAGTTATAATCCACGCATCAACATTTTAATGAACCGCTTGCAGGCAGGAAATTTATTAGACAGGAAAGGTTTGATATTAGCAACAAGCAACCCAACGTTAATCAACAAACAACTTGATAGTTTGCATAAATTAGGCATCACCCAAGAAACACTTGATTCAATTGAATATAAAAGGTCAGACCGTTATTATCCTTTGTCGCAACAGATGTTTTTCTGGACGGGTGACGCAAACACGAATGTTTTCAACGGTGCATCAAACGGCTATTTTGCAGAGTATGAACAGGCGCCTGAAATGCGTGGCTTTCCAATTCCATCAACAAGCTTTACAGTAAGTGCTACGAGGTTTAAAGAAGACAGGTTTTTGCCGCAAACATCTATTGAAATGAGTGTTGAAAAGCGCGACTACAGTGCACTTGCGCCGTTGTTGCTTGCAGGCATAAACAGCAATGCGGTTGATTCATTCAAACAACAAAACCGTGATGTACAGCTTACGGTTGATGCGGCTTTGCAAACACGCATTCAGAATGCATTACAGACAGATGATTCATTATTTGATAAACGTGTTTCTGTTGTGGTGATGGAAGATAACACCGGCGATGTGCTGGCATCTGCAAGTTATCCTTTGCCGCAGGTGAACGATTATGATATGCTGACGCTGACGCCGCAACAACAAAACAATTTACCCGGATTTATAACAGATAACGACCTTGGTTTTACAGTTGCAACGCAACCTGGTTCAACAGCAAAATTGGTAACAGCGATGGCTGCGTTTAATAAATTAGGATTAGCAGCGGCAAAGAAAACTATTCACGTATATCCGCAGGATTTAATACGTACAAAGGGCTACGAACCTGATGAAGCAGGTTATATAAATATTGAAAGAGCGATTATCAAATCAAACAATTCTTTCTTTATTCGTTTGGCTAATGAAGAGCAGTTGCAGGAACAAATGAGCACGTTGTATTTGCAGGCTGGAATGTTTTTGCATGGCGTTGGCGGTTATTATTATAACTATGATTATAACAATGAGCAGCAACAAAACGAGTGGCGTGATTTATGGCGCAAAACAGAGTTTACAAGTGTAAAGCATTATGACCCGAATAACATAAAACGTACACGTGGCAAAGGTGTTTCAGGTATGGCGTGGGGACAAGGTGAATTGATTGCAACACCAGCAGCAGTGGCAAGAGTTGCATCAAGTATTGCGAATAACGGAACGATGATTCCAAACCGTTTTGTGGAAAGCGTTGGTGGTAAATCAACATCCATAAATAAAGGTGTTGCTATCGCTAATGATTCTGCTTATGCAAAGCTGATGCAGAAATATATGCTGGAGCAAAGTGCACCAAAAGTTTCAAAGCTTGGCATTGCTGTTGCCGGTAAAACAGGAACGCCTGAACGCATATTAAAGAACGAAAGAATTAATGATGGCTGGTATGTTTTCTTTGCACCAAAAGCAAAAGGCGTGGGTCATATTGTAACTTGTATAAGGATTGAAAATTGCAAAGGTTCAAGTGTTGCAGTTGCTGCGGCTGGTAAATATATTGTTCCGATTTTGTTGAAGATGGGTTATATAAAAAGCTTTGATGATAAGCAGAATAATTAAAAAGTAATTCAACAAAATATTTTGAGTTTATATGGTGATTCGTTGAAAGTGGTTAACAATACAACAACAGTAAGATGATTTCTTCCTTCAATCTTCATAAATATAATTTGATTTAATAAAGTCATAACAATAACATCAATTAAATAACAATGCTTGATTTTTTAAAACAACAAAAGCCAACAGATATAAAGCTTATAAGAAGTCATGTGCTTGACTTTATAAAAGAACAATTAAAAAAAGCAGAGGGTAGCGAAGGTGGAAGTATTCGCGGCATTCAAATATATGTTACCTGTTCGCAAAGCAATAGATATTTATATGAGTCGGCATTATTTTTAAATGAAGGTGATAGATTCAAAAACGATGAAGTGCAAAAAATAGCAGATGACTTTGCTATTCATCTTCCAAAGGATTGGACTCTGGAAATTTTATTTTCTGAAGATGTTCCACTTGAAACAATAAGTGCAAAAAACGTTGACGTGGCTATCTTCATATCAACACAAAAAAAGAAAGCGATACGCAAAGAAAAAAGTGCAGTAATAAAAGTATTGTATGGTGACGCGGAAAAGGAAACGTATAACATCAGTTCAAAAAATGAAAGAATAAATATTGGCAGGGAACGTAAGGTGAATACAGCAGATGGTTTTTATCGTGAAAACACGATTGCATTTCCTGACAGCAGCAATAATAGAAGCAATAAATCTGTGAGCCGTCAACATGCACATATTGAATGGAACGAAGATGCAGCCGCGTTTATGTTGTATGCCGATGAAGGTGGTATTCCGCCATCAAACAAAATAAAAGTGAAGCAGAAAAACGGCATTGAAAATCGTTTGCTCACAAGGGAGATTGGACATGCATTAGAAAACGGTGACCAGGTAATTTTAGGCGAATCAGCCTTGCTTGAATTTAATTATGCAGAACAA
>CAHJWK010000140.1 GCA_903642275.1 Chitinophagaceae bacterium | reverse complement strand
GCTTAAGTTCGCATGAGCTTAACCAGCCGGGCACTTATAAAGATGTGAAAGATACCAGTGTTGTGGCGATGTTTAAAGCGGTAGAAAATTCAAGATTCAAGATTCAAAATGAAGATATTTTTTTCATGGCATGGACAACTACGCCATGGACTTTGCCTTCTAATCTTGGATTGACCGTTGGTGCAAACATTGAGTACGTGCTGGTAAAAACATTCAATCCATATACACATCTTCCTGTTAATGTAATTCTTGCAAAAGCTTTAATTGGAAAGTATTTTAAACCTGATGGTGAAAACAATGATTTCAAAACCTATGAATCTCCATCGCTGGGTGAAAGTAAAACTGATATTTTACCGTGGCAGATTCTTGGGGAATTTAAAGGCAAAGATTTAGAAGGCATTTCTTATGAACAATTGTTGTCATATCCTTCAAATAAAACAAATAACACAAACGCATTTAAAGTGTTATTAGGCGATTTTGTGACTACGGAAGATGGAACCGGCATTGTGCACACCGCTCCGGCATTTGGCGCAGATGATTTTAAGGTTGGAAAAAAATATGACATTGGTGTTTTAACGATGGTTGACAAGCAGGGAAAATTTATTGATGGCCTGGGCGAATTCAGCAACCGTTATGTAAAGAATTATAAAGATGAAGCGAATTATGAAGATGTAAATGTTGACATCTGCGTGAAATTGAAAAAAGAGAACCGTGCTTTTAAGGTTGAAAAATATGAGCACAGTTACCCGCATTGCTGGCGCACGGATAAACCTATTTTATATTACCCGCTTGATGCATGGTTTATAAAAACAACTGCTTTTAAAGAAAGGATGGTTGAGTTAAACAAAACAATTAACTGGAAACCCAAGAGTACAGGTGAGGGAAGGTTTGGAAACTGGCTTGAAAATATGGTTGACTGGAATTTAAGCCGCAGCCGTTTTTGGGGAACTCCGTTGCCTATTTGGAGAACCAAAGATTGTAAAGAAGAAATTTGTATTGGCTCGATAGAAGAATTAAAGGTGGAAGCAAAAAAAGCTGATGAAATCATCGGTACTATGAATGCCGCGTTTTTAGCAGATGATAATCTTGACCTGCACAAGCCAATGGTTGATGAAATAGTGCTTGTGTCTTCTACAGGCGAACCTATGAAACGCGTTTCTGACCTTGTGGACGTTTGGTTTGACAGTGGCGCCATGCCATATGCACAATGGCATTTTCCATTTGAAAATATAAAAACATTTGCTGAGAATTACCCGGCAGATTTTATTGCTGAAGGCGTTGATCAAACCCGCGGCTGGTTTTACACTTTGCATGCTATTGCTGCGTTGATTAAAGAATCTGTTCAGGATGAATTGAAGAAAAGTGGTATTGAAGTAAATGATAAAACTCTTCCGGGACTTGCTTATAAAACTTGTGTATCAAATGGTTTAGTGCTTGATAAGAATGGCGTGAAGATGAGCAAAAGGCTTGGAAATATAATTGACCCTTTTAAAACCGTAAATGATTTTGGTGCTGACGCAACACGCTGGTATCTCATTACCAATGCTTCGCCTTGGGATAATTTAAAATTCGATTTAGACGGCATTAAAGAAGTGCAAAGAAAATTTTTTGGTACGTTATGTAATACGTACCAGTTTTTTGCGCTGTATGCAAATGTAGATGCGTTCAGTTTTAAAGAAGATTATGTACCTGTTGATGAAAGACCTGAAATTGACCGCTGGGTACTTTCTTCACTTCAAACTTTAATAAAAAAAGTTACCGAAGCAATGGATGATTACGAACCAACCATTGCCGGGCGTTTGATTGAGGAATTTTTGGATGAGCATCTCAGCAATTGGTATGTTCGCTTAAGCAGGCGAAGGTTTTGGAAAGGTAATTATGAGCAGGATAAAATTTCAGCGTATCAAACTTTGTATGAATGTTTGGAAACGGTTACACGTTTAATAGCACCGGTTTCACCTTTTTTTAGTGATGCTGTTTTTAAAAATCTGAACGCAGTTACAAATAGGTTGGAGGTTCAATCTGTACATCATACAGATTTCCCGGTTGCGAATGAAGCTTTGATTGATAAAGACCTTGAAGAAAGAATGCAGTTAGCCCAGGATGCATCTTCGCTGATATTATCGCTTCGTAAAAAAACAAACATTAAAGTACGTCAGCCTTTGCAAAAAGTTTTAATTCCGGTTCTCAACACCGATATGAAGCTTCAGTTACAAAAAGTAGAAGACTTAATTAAGGCTGAAGTAAATATTAAAGAAGTAGAATTTGCTGATGAATCAAATAATATCATTCATAAAAAAGTAAAACCCAATTTTAAAGTGCTCGGTGCGAAGTTAGGTTCAAGAATGAAAGAAGCAACGGCTGTTATTACAAAACTTTCACAACAACAAATTGCAGAGCTGGAAAAAAACGACTTGCTTGAAATTGAATTGGGGACCGGAAACTGGAAATTGGAAACCAGTGACGTTGAAATTTTAGCAGAAGATATTCCGGGCTGGAGCGTTACTTCAAAAGGAAATCTTACTGTAGCGTTAGATATTACACTTTCCAAAGATTTGATAATGGAAGGGAATGCAAGGGAGTTTATAAACCGTGTGCAAAATATTCGCAAAAACAAAGGTTTTGAACTTACAGATCGTATACAATTAAACATTCTTGACAATACTGCACTTAAACCTTCTATAAATACATTTAAAAACTATATTTGCGCCGAAATTTTGGCAGATAATCTCAGTTGGATGTCTGAAATTGAAGATGGTACTGATATTGAAGTGAACGACAATCTGTTAAAAGTAAGTCTAAATAAAAAAGTATAACGTATTATGCCACAGAAAAAAACACCGCAAAAAGTAGGAAAAAAGCAGATTAAAAAAACACTGCCTATAAAAAAGACTGCTGCAAAACCAGTCAAAAAAGCAGCAGTTTCAAAGAAAAAAGTATCTAAGCCTGTGAGCAAACCGGTTAAAAAAAGTGCGCAGTTAAAAAACCCTGTGACTAAACCCGTTGCAAAAACATCAGTAAAATCAACAATAAAAAAAGTTGCAGCTAAAGCACCCATAAAACAAGTACCTAAGCCAGCGACTCACATACATGAACAACAGAAGGTAGTACCTATGGCAAAACAAAAAAAACAAGAAGAAAAAGTAGTTAGCAAGCCGCAAAAGCCGGTTGCAAAAAAGCAGGAGCCGGTTAAGGAAGTTAAGTTACCTAAAATCACCACTAAAACAAGTGTTCCGTATCAGCCTTCTTATAAATCGCTTGAACAAAGGCAGGAAATTGCAAAACCAAGTGAGCCTTTGGTAAGATATACAGATACAGAACTCAACGAATTCAGAGAGTTAATTCAAAGAAAGCTGGATTCTGCAAAAAAAGAATTGGGGTATCTACAAGGTTTAATAACAAGAAAAGATGATATGGGCGGCGATGAAAGTGAAAACCGTTACATGACCATGGAAGACGGTAGTATGAGTATGGAACGTGAACAACTAAGCCAGATGGCAAGTCGCCAGATTACTTATATAGATCATCTTGAAAAAGCACAAATACGCATTGAAAACAAAACTTATGGTATTTGTCGCGTTACCGGCAAACTGATTGATAAAGCAAGATTGCGTGCCGTACCACATGCTACACTTAGTCTTGAAGCTAAACTTGGATTAGTCAAAGCCGGTGAATAAGGTCGTTATATAATAAGATTAATCCCGGTTTAAGCCGGGATTTTTTATGATTTGCGCATTGACCATTTCCAAAGCTCTTTCCAGGTAGGTTTTTTGCCATACATTAAAATGCCAGTTCTGTAAACCTTGCCTGCAAACCAGGTTGTACACAGAAAGCCAAGTATAAGAACCAGCATACTTAATAAAAGCTGCCATAATGGAACAACATCACCAACGCCGTGCGCAATTCTCGCCATCATTACAATGGGCGAAAAAAGTGGAAACAAGCTGCCAAAAACAGCAAGCCCGCTTGTTGGTTCATTAACAGCTTTGGACATAATTACAATACCAAAAATAATCGGCATTGTTATAGGCAACATTAGGCTTTGCGCATCCTGCGGGTCTTCATTCACTGCACAACCAACACAGGCAAACAATGATGAATATAAAAGATAGCCGCCAATAAAATAGAAAATAAAGCATCCAATGATTAAAGGAAAATTTACATTGCCTAAGCTGCTTAAAAAACCACTGTTATGCATTGCGTCGGCAGCCTGCATTGAGCCAGGCTCCATAGCAGATGAATGCATTTGCTGATACAAATGCGGAAAGATAACAGGTAATAAAAAATTCAGGCTTATCATCAAAATAATCCAGATTATAAACTGCACAAGGCCAACAGCACCAATACCTAAAATTTTTCCCAGCATCAACTGGAATGGTTTAACGCTGCTTACAATTACTTCTGCAATACGGCTTACTTTTTCTTCCATCACGCCACGCATAACCATAGTACCATAAATAAATAAAACTATATAAATAAGAAAACCTGAAACATAACCAACGGCTGCACTGAAACCTTGTTCATTATCAGAATTATTTTTACCTTTTAAATTAGAGAACTGAACATTCGCAGAACGCTTTGCGCTGTCAAGCTGTGACCTTGAAATATTCAAAGCAAGTAATCGCTGTTGTTCAAGTGCTGTATTTAACTTGTCTTCTATCTTCCCTCTTGAAATCAACCCTACTGCGTTTTCGGTAACTACCGGAATAGTTATAGAGTCCAAAATATTTATGTTTGAAGGAACAACAGCATAGCCACTATACTTGCCGTTTTCTACGGCTTGTTTTAATGATTGTGTTGTTTGATGCTGTACAAAAATAAAAGTTGCATTATTATCGCTTTCGATTTTTCCTTTAAAAAGATTGACATCGTCGTTAATAGCAATCTTAAATTTTTCATCTGTGCTTACAGAAAAATAAATTATCAATGCATAAAAGCCAAAAAATAATAAAGGCAGTAATATAGTAGTGAGTAAGAATGTTTTCTTTTGAACGCGGGTTAAAAATTCGCGTTTGGCGATCAAGGGGATTTTATTCATTGTATAACAATTATACTTTTTGAAATGAGCGTGTTACTGCTTTTGAGCCTTCCACCAATTGTATAAATATTTCATTAAGCGAAGGCAGAATTTCATTGAAGGCTTCGATATTAATACTCTGATTAATAAAATATTTTAAAACATCATTGCTTTTAAACCCTTCATTAATTTTTACGGTAAGGCTGTTTGCTTTTTCGTCTGCAATTTCAAAAATGTTGTTAGATGTTATTGATGCTACACCATCCAACTGTATTCTAAATTTATTTTCTTTGAACTCATTTTTTACATTTTGAACAGAACCATCCAATATTTTTTTGCCGAGATTAACCAGTACTATATGATCGCAGATTTCTTCAACCTGTTCCATCCTGTGCGTACTGAAAATTATAGTGCTGCCACGTTGCGCGAGCCCATAAATTTCATCTTTAATAAGGTTTGCATTTACAGGGTCAAGCCCACTAAAAGGCTCATCTAATATTATTAGTTTAGGTTCATGCAATACGGTTGTAACAAACTGCAATTTCTGGCTCATTCCCTTACTCAAATCTTCTACTTTTTTATTCCACCAGCTTTGCATCTCCATTCTTTCAAACCAGAATTTTATTTTCTGCATTGCATCATCACGGCTTAACCCTTTTAACTGCGCCAAATACAAAACCTGTTCACCAATTTTCATCTTTTTATACAAGCCACGTTCTTCAGGCATGTAACCGATTTTAAGAATATCCGTAAGCGCATCAAACTTATTACCATCGAAAATTATTTCTCCTTCATCAGGATAAAATATACCTGTTATCATGCGGAGCAAAGTTGTTTTACCGGCTCCATTCGGGCCAAGCAATCCAAAAATGCTTCCCTGTTCTATCGAAAAACTTATATCATCAACAGCTTTTTGTGTAGCAAAATATTTTTTAAGATGATGTAGTTCAAGAATATTCATTGCTTTGAGTTTGTGGTTTCAAATGTACCAGTAATTTAGTAGCATAAATGATGAAAATATTACAACATCTTTCACTTATATTTTTCTATAATAACAGATGCTACCCTTTCTCCATCCATAGCGGCGCTAACAATGCCGCCTGCATAACCTGCACCCTCACCACAGGGATATAAATTTTCTAATTGCGGATGTTGCATAGTGACTGCATCACGTGGGATTTTTACTGGTGATGATGTGCGGCTTTCTGTTGCAACAACTATTGCTTCATTTGTATAATAACCTTTCATCTTTTTACCAAATGCAGTAAAAGCTTTTTGTAATGATGTATGAACGAAACCGGGAAGCACGTCTTTTAGATCTGAGCTGTTAACACCAGGAACATAACTGCATGCCGGTAAAGATGATGAAATTTTATTGCTGACAAAGTCTGTCATACGTTGTGCAGGTGCAGCAAAATTTCTGCCTCCTGCTTTGCAGGCTTTTCGTTCTACACTTTGTTGAAAGTGCATACCAAGTAATGTATCTGAAATATGACTTTTCTTCTTATCATAATCATTATAATTTAATAAATCCCCGCTTTTGATTTCTACTACAATACCGCTATTTGCAAAAGGATTATTTCTTTTACTCGGGCTCCATCCATTTACAACAAGTTCATCAGCATTGGTTGAAGCAGGCGCAATAATTCCACCGGGACACATACAAAAACTAAACACGCCGTTATCATTTATTTGTTGAACTAAACTGTATGAAGCAGGCGGCAAGAAATCATTTCGTGTATTGCAATGATATTGAATCGAATCAATCAAAGCCTGCGGGTGCTCAACACGAACACCTAATGCAAAAGGCTTTTGTTCAATCATTATCTTCTTCTTATTCAACAACAAAAAAATATCGCGTGCAGAATGCCCTGTTGCAAGAATAACAGCATCAGCGTTGAACTTATTTCCATCAGCAGTTACAACTGAATTTATTTTATTTGAGTTAATATTAAAATCAATTACTTTCCTTTCAAATAAAATTTCACCTCCGCAATACAGTATTTGGTTACGCATGGCAGTTATAATTGCAGGCAGTTTATTTGTACCGATATGCGGATGCGCTTCATATAAGATGCTTTCATTGGCACCAAACTGTACAAACAAGTTTAATATGCGTTCAACGTTCCCTCTTTTACTGCTGCGTGTGTAAAGTTTACCATCACTGTAAGTGCCGGCGCCACCTTCACCAAAACAATAATTGCTCTCCGGATTTATAATGCCATCTTTATTGAGCGCTGCAAGGTCTCTTCTCCGGGCACGCACATCTTTTCCTCTTTCAATTATCACCGGCTTAATACCATATTCAATCAATTTTAACGCAGCAAATAATCCTGCTGGCCCTGCCCCGATTATTAAAACTGAATTGCCTGAATGTGTTACATCTTTAAACCTGATTAATACAGGCTGACGTTCATAAAACGGTTCATTAATATACACAGATAATTGCAGATTAACTAAAACCTGTTTGCTTCGTGCATCATAACTTTTCTTTAGAATTATGAAACCATTTATAAAATTTTTATTAATTGAAAGCAATGCAGCTATGTTTTCCTTAATAAACTCATCATCTGCAGCTTCAGATGGCAATAATTTCAGCGTAATTTTTTTTTGCATTATCCATTAACTAGTGAATATATTTATAGATAGAATATGTAACGATAGCTTAACAGTTTTGAAG
>CAHJWK010000139.1 GCA_903642275.1 Chitinophagaceae bacterium | reverse complement strand
AGTAACGGCGGCAGTTAAACCTTCTATGCCGCTGATAGTTGTTTTGCTTAAGCGAATATCACCATAAGAAAACGTGGTATAGCTTAAACCATAACCAAAAGGATACAATGGTTCATTGGTTACATCCAAATAATCTGATTTAAACTTATGGCCATCGCCCGGCGTTAATGGCCTGCCTGTATTTTTATGATTATAGTAAATTGGTATCTGCCCAACATTCTGCGGAAAACTGGTGCTTAACTTACCTGAAGGATTGTAATTGCCAAACAACACATCAGCAATGGCATTACCAGCCTCTGTGCCGGGAAACCAAACATCAAGCATAGCATTTACATGCGCATCTTCATAAGGCAGCGTCATTGGCCTTCCGTTGAATAAAACAACTACAACAGGCTTGCCGGTTGCAAGCAATGCCTTTAATAAATTCTCCTGGCTTTCCTGCAAACTTATATTACTCATGCTGCTGGCTTCACCACTAAAATCTGCAGCTTCACCTAAACATGCAATAACAACATCAGCTTTGTTTGCAGTGGCAACCGCTTCATCAATTAACTGCTGCGATGTTTTAGTATCAACATCAATTTCCTGCGCAAAATTATTTACGTTGGCAATCATCATTGAATCATCACTGAGGTTTGCACCTTTCGCATACAATACGTTTACATTACTGCCGGCCATATTTTTTATGCCTTGCATTACCGTAATATCTTCGTCATATTGTCCGCGAATATTCCATGTGCCAAGCATGTTGCGTTGGTTATCTGCCAAAGGCCCAATCAATGCAATGGTGCCTGATTTTTTTAAAGGCAAAACATTGCTGCTGTTCTTTAATAAAACAAAAGAGTGTTCAGCAAACTTTCTTGCAGCCAGGCGTGTACTGTCAGTTAATATAGATGTTGTTGCACGAAGTGAATCACAATGACGGTAGGGGTCGTCAAACAAACCCATCTTATATTTTGCTTCTAAAATTCTTCTGCAGGCATCATCAATCTGCTTTTGTGTAACCTTGCCTTGCTGTAGAGATTGTTTAAGCGTATTTAAAAATCCTTCGCTTACCATATCCATATCAAGGCCTGCATTTAATGCCAGCGCAGAAACCTGTTGCAAATCACCTTCTCCATGATTTGTCATTTCACCAAGAGATGTATAATCACTCACCACAAAACCTTTAAAACCCCATTGGTTGCGCAATACATCCGTTAATAAAAATTTATTTCCCGTTGCAGGAATGCCATCTACTTCATTAAAAGAACTCATTATACTTCCAACACCTGCATCAACCGCAGCTTTATATGGAGCCAGGTAATATTGAAACATTTTAATACGGCTCATATCAACCGTATTATAATCACGGCCGGCTTCAGCAGCGCCATATAATGCATAATGTTTTACGCAAGCCATCACTGTGTTATTTGCAGTAAGATCATTGCCCTGGTAACCGCGAACCATTGCTGTTGCAACCTGTGAACCAAGATATGGGTCTTCGCCTGCACCTTCTGAAATCCTTCCCCAGCGCGGATCACGGGCTATATCAACCATAGGTGAATACACCCAGTTTAATCCATCGGCTGCTGCTTCAGTGGCTGCAACACGTGCGCTTTGTTCAATCATCGGCATATCCCATGAGCACGATAAACCAAGCGGAATAGGGAAGATGGTTCTGTGGCCATGTATAACATCTAACCCAAAAAACAATGGTATGTGTAATCGTGAATTTTTCACTGCTATATCCTGTGCCTGGCGAATTTGTGAAGGCCCGTTAATACCAAATATGCCGCCCACATTTCCTTTGCGCACTTTACTATCAACGTCTGTACTTACCACTGAACCGGTAACAGCGCCGCCTGGTGTAACAAGATTTAGCTGGCCTATCTTTTCATCAACAGTCATCTTACTCATAAGATTGCTGACGAACGCGTTCATCTTTACATCTGCTTTATAATTTACCTGCGCATTTAATAATGACGAAATAAAAACTAATACAATAATTAAGCGGAGACATTTTTTCATAGCAAACAATTATGCGTTCAAATATAAAGTGATGCAGTTTATAAATAAACGGTGTTTAAAAATCATTATGAAAAATTAGCAATAGAATTCATTTACTTTGACGCCTAAGAAATTATAAGATGTATAGCCTGAAAAAATATTTGCCTGTAAAAACAAATGATCTTATCCGCGTTGGCAGAGACAGGGATGGCGGATATGTTATGAATGAGCGCAGCATTAACCTGACAAAATATCTTATTGGATTGGGTATTTCAACAGACTGGTCTTTTGAAAAAGATTTTAAGCAAAAGAATAAAAGCCTGGAAATTTTTGCTTTTGATTTTAGTATTTCTTATAAAGATTTTATAAGAACGGGTAAAGAAAGTTTAAAGCGGATTTTTAAGCCGAAAGAATTCAGAAACCTTAAAACAAAAGAAGAAAAGATAAAATTTTTTTTCTATCCTTTTTTTTATTTTAAAACAGCATTGTCATTTAATTCTTTTTTTAAACCATCAAAGAAAAATACCTTTTTTAAAAAGGGCCTTGATAAAACAGCGCATGATGTTTTTATAAATACTGATGAAATGTTTTCAATGATATTTAAGAATAAACTGCCGCAACCAGATTCTGTTTTTATGAAAATTGATATAGAAAGAGCTGAATATGCAATACTGCCTGATGTGCTGAAATACGCGAAATATATTAACGGAATGGTTATAGAAATTCATGATTTAAAAAATTATTGGTCAACTTACGAAAGCACTATGAGTATGGTAATGAAAGATTACGATGTTGTACATGTTCATGGAAATAATTTTGCCGGGTTTGTAAAGGGAACGCAAACACCTGACTGTATTGAGATGACGATTATAAAAAAGGATCTCATTAGACCCGAAGAATTATCTGCAGTTAATGATTTATCATATCCTCTTAAAGGCCTTGATAAGCCTTGTAAAAAAAACAAGGCTGAAATAAAAATTGACTTTGATTAAATAAATATTTTAGATAATCAATAAAATTCTGTTGAACTTTCTATTCAAATACGCATAATAAAAAAGCCGCTCATAAATGAAACGGCTTCTTTAATAAGAGAATTAGTTATCAGTTGACAACAACTTTTAAACCTTCGTTTAGGTTATCTCCCGAAATATGTAAGATATAGGTACCACTTGTTGGTTTCCTTTGCAAATTCAACTTATAAGTATTTGCATTTCCGTTTGTCTGAATAGTTTCTTTGTGTAAAACTTTACCTGTTATATCGGTAAGTGTAACTGAAACCTGAGTGCCGTTATAATTAGCTAACTTAAATCCAATGTTGCTTACAACAGGATTTGGATAAATTTCAATAAAGGTTTTGCCTGCAACATTAAAAGTTACTGTCTTTACATTATATACTAAACCTTTTCCTTCTTTATCATAATAAGTAAGCCTGTAATAATTAATTCCTTTTGCAGGATAATTATCATATGTTACATAGTTATGATTAAGTGATGAATTTCCCAATGCTTTTACGTTTGTAAGCACACTAAAATTATGGCCATCCGTTGAATGTTCTATTTTAAAATAGTCACTGTTTTCTTCAAGCGCTGTTGTCCAGGCAATTTTAGCACGGTTGCCATTAGCAGTAACTGAGAAACCAGATATCGTAACCGGTAAAGTGCCATTTGTATTAATAGTAAAACAAGACCTGGCAAATTTAGAAGCGGCAAAACTATTATCAATAGATTGCACACCCCAGCAATAATTACCGGCTGGCAGATTCTTAACTATCCAGCCTTTATTCAACTCAACATTACCCATTTTTTGAAGCGCTAATTTCCCTGTTAAAGTATCTGCTAACGGATCGTAATACCATTTGCCTTTATCATCTGTAAGATACATGTTGTAGCTTAATGCTTTTTGAGGAGTTGTTGCATCCGTTGAAGCATTCCAGCTAAAAGTAATGGCAGACTGATTGCCTGTAACTTTGAGACTTGTTGGTACAGAAGGTGCTGAATTTTTCGTGATGGTGGGGTTTTTAATAATTAAAGAAACATTTGTATTAAAAGCGCTGCCCATGCCATTATAATCATTTCCTGAAAATCCTGATTCTATAATATCAAGATCACCATCCCCATCTACATCTGCAGTTTCAATTGAGTTTTCTGAAACACCGGGAATAGTTGCATTACCTGCATAAGGTGTAAATGTCCCATTGTTGTTTAGATAAACATCTGTTGCCTGTCTTGTGCCATTATACCCGGTAACGATAAGATCAATATCGCCGTCATTATCCCAATCAACCATACGGCCCCCATTTCCTGTATGATCCTGACGGTATAATAATGAATCTACAAATGTGAATGATGCACCTGCATTATTTTTATATAATAAATACTTCCAGTCATCACCCGGAACGCCATCTCCGTTATATAATAAATCAAGGTAGCCATCACCGTTATAATCTGCCCAAACTGCAGAGCCATTGCCTTTTTGGTCTAAGCCTAAATCTTTTACAGTAAATACACCATTGTTGTTTACAAACATTTTTGAAAACCTGCCGTTTGATGCACTGTCATAACCAGCCACTACAAACAGGTCAAGGTCTTTATCATTATCAAAATCAACCGGTACAACAACAGGATCAATGAAACTGTAATTATTGAATTGATCTGATTCAGTAAAGCCGCCTGCTTTGTTATTAAAGAAAATTTTTGGATGACCGAAATTGTTATTGCCAAAAACATAGATGTCTGTATAACCATCATTATTAAGATCAGCAAAACCGGTACTTGGGGCAGCTTGAGGCAATATCGCACCAGTGTACTTTGTAAAAACACCAGCACCATTAGAAGTATAAACACTATCAAAAGCAGGACCTACAGCAGGAAACCCAGCCACATTCAAATCAAGTTTACCATCCTGGTTTATATCGCCAAAACTAAATGTGGTTCTTGTTGTTGGAGTTAAATTAAGAGTATCAGCAGTATACACACCTGCGCCGTTATTCTTATACAGTTTTAGTGTTCTGGCTGAACCGTTTTCGCCACTGATAAGAATATCCAAGTCGCCATCACCATCAATGTCAACAACCGCTACACCCGGGTGTTGAACCGGAAGGTTGAGATTAGTAAGAGTGAATTGAGCATTAAGGTGTAAGCAATTAAAGGCAGCAAAAGTTACAATACATAGTAATGTTTTTTTCATGATTTTAAGTTTAATTGTGAAAAAATAAGAATTGCATTCGTTGTAGATTTCATATGTTTTATTTAAAGTGAAAGAAATTATTTTACTGAAAATGCATAGATTGTTGTTGACGCAAACTGCTGACCAGGTTTTAATTCTGTTGAAGGAAAGTTATGTTGATTAGGTGAATCGGGATAATGTTGTGTTTCCATACAAAAAGCTGTTCTGTAATTATCTTTTTTATTTTGTTTGATTGTGTGGCTTCCGTCCATAAAATTACCACCATAAAACTGTAGTCCTGGTTGCGTTGTGTAAACATTCATAACAATACCTGATGCATCTCCGATAACTTCTGCTGCTTTAACACTGGGATCGCCTTTGGTATTCAACACAAAATTGTGATCATACCCTTTGCCAAATTTTATCTGTTGATTGGTTGAATCATTTACATGTGCAGCAATTGTTGACGGTTTTGTAAAATCGAAAGGTGTTGCCTTTACTGATTCAAATTTGCCTGTTGGAATAAGTGTTGAATCAACCGGTGTGTATTTATCTGCATTTATCATTACCAGATGCTTATTGATTGTGCCGCTGCCTTGCCCGTTTAAATTAAAATAACAATGATTGGTAAGATTTAAGACAGTTGGCTTATCTGTTGTGGCTGCATAGTCAATTTTTAATTTATTATTTGATGCAACAGTATAAGTAACCTGAACATTTAAAGTTCCGGGATAACCTTCTTCTCCATCACCTGAAATATAACTAAGCATTACAGATGAATCGCTTATTTGCTGCGCATCCCACACTTTACGGGAGAAGCCTTTAGTACCACCATGCAAGCTGTTCGGCCCGTTGTTCGTTGCTAATGTATATTGTTTGCTATTTAATGTAAATTTTCCTTTAGCAATGCGGTTTCCATAACGGCCAACGATAGCTCCAAAGTAAGTATCGCCGCCTTTTGTATAAGGCTCAACGGCATCATAACCAACAGCAACATCTGTTGGATTACCATTTTTATCCGGAACAATAATACTTACTATTCTTGCACCATAGTTAGTTACTGAAACCTGCATCTTGCCATTCTTCAGTATATACAGGTTTGTTTGCTTGCCATCAATAGTTGTTTGAAAATTTTTTGGCAATGGGATAAGCGATGTATCAATAGATGAATCTGTTTTTACTGTGGTGTCTGCCGTATTATGCATGGTTGAATTATTATTGCAGGCGATAGCAAATATTGAAATCGTGATAAAGTAAATTAGAAAATTTTTCATATTAGTTAAGCAATTTGCGTGCGTATTTAAAACTGTAATTACGTTCTGCAACATGCAATTAAATATTACATAGTTACACAAGTTTCAAAAGCGAACCTGTATAACCAGGTATTATTTTTTTCCCGTTAATGATTTAATAAAGGTTGTTTCTTTTGCATCATAAGACGTTCCGTCTTTTCTGAAAATATCATGAAACCAAATCTTTGGTTCTTCACCAGATGGTATTGGTGTATCCCATGCATACATCGTATTCGTTTTGCCTGCAACCAAACCCCAGTTAATGGCAACAATTTTTTGAGCTTTTAGTATCGGCATTATATTAAAGAATTTGCTGTTGCGCAGCCTTGCCATATACTCTGTACAAACAAGTGGCCTGCCATATCTTTTTAAAGTATCAATACATTTTTGATGTGCTTTTTCAGGTTCATAATTGTGATAAGAAATAACATCAGAGTTTGCTAATTGAAAACTATTTAAATCAGTAAGCTGGTCGCTCCAAACACCTGCAGTTACAGGCTGAGCAGGGTTAACTTCTCTTGCCCACGTAAAAATATCTCTAAGCAAAGGCAGGCTTTTATTTTTATAATCTGAATTACCTGGCTCATTATATAAATCCCATAAAAATATTCTTTTATCATTTTTGAAAGTTGTCATTACATCTTTTACATAAGCATGCAATGTATCAATGATGCTTGCGCTATCATATAACAACTGGCCTGGATCTCTTAGCCAGCCAGAATTATGAATACCAACCTTTGGCTCAGGTTGCGTGCCAGCATGATAAGTAGCATTCCAGCAGTCATCAAAAAAAACAAACAAAGTTTTAATGCCATGCTTATCTGCAATAGACAAATAAGTTCTCATGCGATTTTTAAAACCATCTTTATCAATTTGCCAGGCAAGATGATGCAGGAACACACGCATACAATTCATACCGATTGATTGCGCATAACCAAGCTCACGGTCAATGGTTGCTGAATCAAACGTTTCAGCCTGCCACATCTCCAATTGATTAACGGCAGTGCTGGGAATAAAATCGCAGCCACGCATCCAGTCATATTTTGCATACCATGCATTTGCTTTTTCTTTTGACCATCTTGTGCCTTGCGCATTCAGATGAGGATTGATTGCTACAGAAAGAAGCAGTACAATAATGGCAAATCTTATTTTTTTCATATCAACGCATTTTTTTATTCTGAAGGGATATTTAAAGCAACACCTTCTTTTACAGGTTCACCAAAGTTGGGTGTTCCATCGTTATTCCAATAAAATTTTTGTGCTCTTGGTGAACGGT
>CAHJWK010000138.1 GCA_903642275.1 Chitinophagaceae bacterium | reverse complement strand
TAGAAAGTTCACCTGCAAGTACAAGTGCGCCACATATCTCCGCAAATTTTCTTGCTTTGCCTTCACCATAACAATCCATTATTTCAAGACATTCTTTTTGTGTGGGTAAACAAGTGCCGCCGCCAACAGTACCAACAATTAAATTGGGAAGCGTTACACTTGCATATAAATCACCTTCCTGTGTAACTTCTATTCTTGTAATGCCAACAGCAGCTTCTGCAATGCATGCAACGTCTTGCCCGGTTGCAAGAAATAAAGCTGTCAAACCATTTGCATAATGGCCTTGTGCACCAATTGAGCCGCTTTGAATTGTGCCGATTGTAGATGAGCGCCAGTATTCTGACATAGCTTCCGGCGTTGATTTTAAAACCTCGTTTACTATTTTTTGAGACATGCTGATTTCTGCTGTAACTTTTTTACCACGCACATTTGTAAAAGACATAGCAGTAGCTTTTTTATCACCTGAATAATTGCCTTCAATGAACCAAAAAACCGGTTTAACAGGAACGTTGTTAATTATGTATTTGCAAATTTCATCTGTGCAAATTGTAACCATATTTTGCCCTGCAGCATCGCCTGTATGATACTCAAATGTGAGGATAAGATGATTGCCTTCAATGTTCGTTTTCATATCAACAAGGCTTGCAAAACGGCTTGTTTTTTTTGTGATGTTTTCAAACTCATCCATGTTCTTAAAAACCCAGATGATGAATGAACCAAGCTCTCCCAGGTTTTTAAATTTAAACACGGGAGACCGCTGCACACCTTCTACCAAACATATTGAGGTTGCGCCGCCTGCAATGCAGCAAGCTTTAGCACCGCGATGATAAGACGCCACCAATGCACCTTCAGTTGTAGAAAGCGGAACATAAAAATCACCTTGCGCAGCAGAACCCATAACTTTTAGCGGACCAATTAAACCGGTAGGAACCATCGTCATTCCAATATAATTTTCAATGTTGCCTTCAAGTTGTTTTATATCAAGAGAATTTTTTTTGCCGGTAAGGCATAACAATTCTTTTCCTGTTTTTTTAGAAAGAAATTCTATCCTGTTAATAATTCCTTCTTCATTATTTTTTAAATCTTTAAATACACTTTCACTGTCAATATTTTTTTCAGACTTATTGTTGATGTTATTAATTAAAACATCAACATTTTGTAAAGCGCTTATAATGTTTAATGCTTTCTGAGCTTTGTCTTTTGATGATGACATGTTTTAAATGAAATGAAGTTAAAAGATGTTAGATTGATATTGTTCAATATGGCAATTACGTTCAACTTTCAAATTAAAACATTTTTACACACAGAATAACTTAAATAAACATTTAAAAAATTGATAAAGTAGTTAAAATCTGTAGTATCTCAATCTTGCTTTTCTATAACAAATTGTAACGATAAGAGAATGTCAATTTAATACATTAATACACTCTCATCCAATTAAACGAACTCTTTTAATCAATAACCTTCATCAGCATATTTTTTACATTAAAAACAAAACAATCGTTGTATTGGTCGTTTAAATGGGTTTATAGATGACGAAAATTTGTTGAATATTAATAGTGGAAGACAAAGTTTATAGCTAAAGAGTGAGCATTAAATAATTGAATAATACACTTCTTTTGCATTCTTTACTACCTACTTTTATTATTTCTATTATGCCCTCAGGTGATGATATTGCAAACTAAACTTAACTTAATTCGGTGATTATCTGTAGTGTTTAAAATGATTTATTAAAAAAACAATGAGTCGTTTTGAATATATATATCAAACGATATTTATTTCTTTCTTCTTTAAGTAATCAAATATTGCTTTTGAAATATCACTTTTCGCAACGTCTGTTTTGGTAACATCAACACACCAAAACATAAAAGAGAGCTGTATGCTCTTAGCAGCAATATTGTTCACAAGCATATCTGGTTCGGGTGTCTTCACAACATTATCATTTGCTTTGATAATATTTATAATGTCAGTTTTAATTTCACCTTCACCCGGCAATGCTTCCACCGAAAAATTAATAATAACCCGTATCTGGTTATTTGTAAGCGTCCAGTTTACGATGTTCTTTGAAAGAATATCGCCGTTTGGAATTATTACCTGTGCGCCATCCGGCGTAATTAAAGTGCTTGCCCTAATACCAATTTCTTTTACCCTTCCTTTCTTATCACCCAGTTCAACAATATCGCCAATACGTAAAGGCCGGTCAAAAATTAATATAACACCAGACACAAAATTGTTCACTATGTTTTGTAATCCCAAGCCTATTCCAACGCTAAGCGCTCCCAATATCACTGTAATTTTATCAACCGGTAATCCTGATGCAGCAACGGCAAGAAGAAACCCTGCAATCAATAAAACAAGCCTTGTAATAAGCAGGCGGGAACGGCCACGTTGATTATGAATGCCGGTATCTTCACCGGTATCACCAAAAAAATAGGCAATGTATTTTTGCAATGAATTAGCCAGCCAAATAATACCAAGAAACAAAATAATTCCCCAGAAAGTAAACGAGAAACTTCCTATTTGCCTGGGTGCTGTAAAAAAAATTTGCAGTGCATCGGTAACAGTTCCATATAAATTTAAATTGGTGCTGAATACAATAAGCCATAACAAAATAGCAAGACCAGTAGCAACATCATTTAGCTTACTCCTTATCCTGGTAAAATCAAATGTTTCAGGATACTTTTTCCTGATGCGACTCGCAAACATTTGTAATAAAAAACCTTCCGTAATTATTCTAACAAACACCGTAAGGCTTATCATTTGCGCAAAACCATATACCGCAGTTGAACCAAGAATTTTTGTTAGCGTTAATCTTCCAAAGATGTTTGCCAGTACTGCTGCTAAATTGAACATTGCATAAAAACCAGCTGCCGTTAAAAGGTTAAGGCGAATGCGAAGGTCTGTTTTATAAATATGCCTGAAGAAATAGATACCAAACCAACATGCGGCACCATCATCAAGTAACATAACCCAGCGCTGTGATACAAATGAAAGGTTGAATAAATTTCCTAACGGAACTACAAGAAACAATGCGATAATGACACACCATCCGTAAAACAAATTCTTTGGCCAGCGTTTCCAGAACACACCTGTAAGAATCACCATCAAAACAAACTGAACAGATTCAAGATAAATAGCCGGTGCATTCAGGTCCATCAATGGTGCAAGTGTAAGCATTACAATAAAAGAAGTTGCAACCGGTAAAGGGTTTACAAAAATGAAATGAAATACATCAGCTGCTTTAAGCTTATCATGTTTTTTAATGCTGCGGAAGTTGTAAAAGATCCAGCAAAAAAATACAATGCCACCAATAAGCAGCCACAAACGCTGGCTTCTGGTATTGATAAAATAATAGTGGCCTGCTGCATTTAAATTATCTGAAGATTTTTTATAATCATTAATCAAAACACTTCCCCGTTGTTCCTCTATTGATTGCCATATAAAGGGAACCTCTTTTAAAAATACAGTCGGGCCAAGTTTTTCAAGGCGTATATCTGTCTGGTATTCCAGCTCTTTTAATGTAATATCATTTGCAGAAGCCTGCGCTTTAAGATTATTTATCAGCAAGGTTGCTTTACGCACAACAGTGTCAGTTAATTTCCATTTTAAACGTATAGGTTGTAGTTGCGCAGTAAAACTTTTTCTTAAAGCAGAATCACGGAAGAGATGCCGCAGCACAGTATCTTTTCTAATGCCAAGCACATTTCTTTTCAAGCTGTCTAAGTGTTCGTCATAAGTGTTCAGTGTTTCAAGATTCTTATCACTGCCTTGCTGCAAATTATTTATCAGTGTTTGGAACATCTGAATGTTGCGAAGGCTCAGAACTCGCGTATCAAATGCCAGTCCCTGTTGTATAACACGTATCGCAGAATCAGCCTGGTTTAATTTCCGTTGAATAATTGCAGCCTGGTCAAATGAGGAGGCAACAAGCGGAACCTGGTTAAGTGTCTCCTGCATTTTTTCTATCGCAGTAAGGTAATCACTTGTAGTAAGTACGTTCGCATCAGAAAATAAACTGCTGTCAAAGTAACGGTTGGGATGCTTTGCTGAATCGGCGTGTCTTAAAGAATCCAAACTGCGCTGTGCTGCATTCTGCGCATATATAAATAAAAAGCAGCAGGTAAAAAGACAGCATAAACAATAACGCATCCACAATATTAAAGAACTTTGGCAAATGGTTTTAAGTATCTATTGTTTTAGTAACCGTAGAATTGCAAGTAGCAGATAGTACAATGTACAATTGTAGTCCTGCTATTTATTTGTTCGTACAAAAGGGTTGATAAACTGAATTTAAGCTAATCATTCAACTTCCCAGCAGTTGAACTGATATTATTTCATTAACTGAAAACAATAGTTTAGAAGTATATTATTTGCTCATAGAACGACATTGATAAATTCATTCGTTCAATATCATTCATTCCTTCATGCCTTAACTGATGATCAAATTTAGTATCCTCTGCTTATATATTTTTTCACTTTCTTACTTAATAAATGCGCACTCTTTCAATCAATCGTCTTTATCCGCATTTCACATCAAAAAATAAAACACTCGTTATATTGGTCGTCTAAATCGGTTTTAGAGTTATTGATTTGAATGTTGTGTTATTACATATCACCTTCTTTTATTGTTGAAAATTTAAAAAGCGTCAATTTCTTTTTATGTAAATAAACTTGGGTTTGAAGTTCAACACATCAGTCCGGATGAAAACCCTTTTTTTGCAATTGTTGGTCGTGATAATGTTTCTATCATGTTGAAGGAAATTGCTCCTGACAAAAACCCAATTCCCAATTCTAAAAGACATAAATGGGCACGTTGAATGCTTATATATTTACTGAAGACTCAGATATTTTGTTTAATGAATATCGTTCAAATAATGTATCATTTAAGCAACCTATTCAAGAAGATGATGGTTTGCGTAGCTTTAAAATTACAGATGCTGATGGATATGTTTTTTTTTCGGGCGACCAGCAATAAACGTTATGAATAAACTCAAAGATTTTAAGATTAAAAAAATGAGCCCACTCTTTCTTGTGGCTGAAATAAATCGTTCTATTGAATTCTATATAAAGGAACTTGGTTTTGAAGTGGATTTTCGCTATGAAGATTTCTACGCAGGTATTATTAAAGATGGTTATTCAATTCATCTTAAAGTGAGTAAGTCATCAATCAGGAAAGGAGAAAATAAAAAAGACAATGAAGACATTGATATTACCTTTTCGGTTACTAATATTGAATACCTGTATGAAAAACTTAAAAATCAATCCGTAGAAGTCGTCCAATCATTACGAAATATGCCTTACGGAAAAGAATTTTTTGTAGCAGACCCTGACGGTAATATCATTGCTTTTTTAGAATAAGTATAAAATTTTGATTTGTTTTTAAATTGAAAGCACTGCCACCAACAAAAGTATTCCTGCAAGCAGGGTAAACACAGGCGCAGCATCAACAGTTGTAATAATTTTAAGATGCAACAGACGTTAATTCAACCGGTCTGGATGTAATGATTGATTTTTCAAGCAATAAAATACTTAGTGCTGCAATTAAACAAACACCGGCATCAATCCACCATAACATTTTAAATCCTGATGAAGCTGCTACATAGCTTCCATATAACGGTGCAGCAATTTGTGCAATACTCCATGCGATGGCGTAAAGTGCTGCGTATTGGCCGCGGTTGTTATCATTACTTCTTTCAATCCAAAAAGTATTCATAAATGGCATTGAAAACATTTCTCCGAATGTTATAAGCATTATAACAATGATTGCTGTTATGTAACCTGCAGGTAACGTATTAAGTGTTGCAAACGAAATAGCAGAAATTATAAATCCTAATCTTATAAAAAAAGTAATGCGTTTTCTTCTTTCCAGTTTATATACAAGAATCATTTCTGCTATAACGATGATGATGCCGTTTAAAGCCATTAAAAATCCTATGAATGCCTCATTAAATTTCCATTGTGTTTTAAAGAATACCGGTTGCATGGTAAACAACTGGAAAAAACAGGATGCAAAAAAGAAAGTGATGATTATAAAAAGTATATAATATTTATCAAGATAAGCTTTCTTCTTGTTGGTCTGGATTGGTTTTGTTGATTTGGATTTTCCATAAGGCAACAATTTTAATAATAATAATGCTGCAAAAATATTAGTACTGCCATCAACCCAAAATAAAGAATGATAATTAACTGAAGCAAGCAAGCCACCAACCGTTCCGCCAACTGCCCAGCCCATATTTATGGCAAGCCTGTTAAGCGAAAATGAACGTGTCTTGTTATTATCATTACTATAAAACGCAACTGCCGCAGCGTTGGCCGGGCGAAATGATTCATTACAAACACTTAAAATAAAAGTGCCGATGCAAAGCGATTCATAGGTCTTTAAAAAGCCAACAACTATAAACATCATTCCGCCAAGAATCAATGAAATAACCTGTTGTGTGTAAAAACCAAATTTATCTGTACTGTTTCCACCAATGTAAGCGCCTACTATTGCACCGGCGCCAAATAATGCCATTACAATACCCGCCTGCGGCAATGTAAAATGTAGTTGCTGCGTGCAATAAATTGTCATGAACGGAATAACCATTGTACCGCTGCGGTTAACAAGCATAACCAGCGAAAGCAGCCATGTGTTTTTGGTTAAACCTGTAAAAGCATTTTTATATAATGATGTGGCAGCAGAAAGCATGTGCGAATGTAAGTAAACAACGATGGTATAACTTTCACAGGTAATCAGCATTTGCCACTTGTAAAATTTTATAGAACATTTAAGGATGTTTATTTTTATATGCATGGTTTTTGCTCATATTTGGCTTCACTAAAAAATTTATTATGAAAAGATTCTTATCGCTTGCCTTGTTTGTGGGCGTTTTATGTACAAGTAATCTTGTACATGCCCAAACTGATACAATGAAGACTGACATGAAAATGCCGGAAGACAAATCCAAACGTCCAAGCCCGCCTGCTATGGCAAGTGCCACCACGTCAAATGGCGTATCAATTAATATTGATTATAGCCAGCCTTCAGTTAAAGGCAGAGTAATCGGAACAGGTGTAGAACCACATAAAGATTCAGTTTGGCGTACAGGTGCCAACGAAGCAACCGTGTTTGCAGTAGATAAAAATGTAACCATTAATGGTAAAGCACTAAGTGCCGGCAAGTATGGTTTCTTTACAATATGGAAAGGTGATAGCTGGACTTTGATTTTTAATAAAACGTGGAACCAGTGGGGCGCTTTCGACTATAAAGAAGCAGATGATGCTTTACGTGTGGATGTAAAAAATGTTAAGCCTGCAATGATGAGTGAAAAGATGACTTTTATGGTTGATAAATCAGGAAAAGTTTCTTTAGCCTGGGGTAATGTTGGGTTTGATTTTATGGTGAAATAATTATAGTAGTAGTAATTCAATTAAAAGCCTTTGAGATTTCAAAGGCTTTTTTGTTTAAATCACTTATCTAATTTCTTCTTTAGGTTCTCATCTAACGCATCTAAAAATTCTTCTGTATATAAATAATCTTTACCGTGTTCTACTTTTGGTTTTATAGTGATAGCAAGGTCTTTCGTCATCTTGCCGCTTTCAACGGTTTCAATGCAAACCTGTTCTAATGCAAGGCAAAAATCAATCAAGGGTTGATTGTTATCAAGCTTGCCGCGAAACTCTAAACCGCGTGTCCATGCAAAGATGGATGCAATAGGATTGGTTGATGTTGGCTTGCCTTTCTGATGCTCACGGTAATGCCTTGTAACTGTTCCATGCGCTGCTTCTGCTTCCATGGTTTTACCGTCAGGTGTTACTAAAGTTGATGTCATTAAACCTAAGCTGCCAAAGCCTTGTGCCACTGTATCACTTTGTACATCACCATCATAATTTTTACAGGCCCATACAAAATTACCATGCCATTTTAATGCGCTGGCAACCATATCATCAATCAAACGATGTTCATATACAATATCAAGCTCTTCAAATTTTTCTCTAAATTCAGTTTCAAAAATTTGCTCGAAAATATCTTTAAACCTGCCATCATATTTTTTCAGAATAGTATTCTTTGTTGAAAGATATAATGGCCATTGCTTTATAATTGCCTGGTTAAAACAAGCTCTTGCAAAACCTTTAATGCTTTCATCCGTATTGTACATCGCAAGTGC
>CAHJWK010000137.1 GCA_903642275.1 Chitinophagaceae bacterium | reverse complement strand
TCTCCTTCATCATTAATGGCATAAATAATACCGTTACCGCCTGAAAACACCTGCTTAAAATTCCAGCCATGACCTATGTTGGTACCAGTTGATTTTGTCCAGTTAAAACTTCCATCTTTATTACCACTGTGGTTATACCATTGCAGGTTATTATCATTGGTAATTGTATAAATTATTCCGTGTACGGCAGGCAATGTATTTGCCGAAGTTTGTACACCATTCTTTTTAGCTTCTGTCATAGGCTGTACAGCAGTAGCCTTCATTTCAGAAGATTGCCCTGCTAATACAAGCGGAATATAAACATCAACTGAATTCAGATAAAATTTTCCGGGATCAATTTCACTGTCAAAGCCACCTGGATAAGCGACTTCAATAAGGATAGATGAATTGTTATCTACCCTGGTATTGTTGTTATTCCAATGCCAGGCATTGGCCGAGTTTTCGGGTTGCGTTCTTTCTCTTGTTCTGTAATCGCCTTTAATATCCGTTTCTAACCTGAATAAAGTTTCTCTTCCGCTTAAGAATTCAACAGCCCTTAATGAAGGGCCAATATCACTTGTATTAAACCGGATTATAATACCTTTTAAGCTGGCATTTGCTTTAGCTGCGTCTGGTATTTTAATGGCTGCGCTCAGCCTGACAGTTGCAAAAGCTTTACCCTTTACAGCTATCCCACCTGGAATATTTTCAATTTGTGCCCTGCTGCCACTTACAACAGTGAAGTTTGAAGCAGGTATTCTTACTTTTAATTCCTGTGCCGCTAGTGTAAATCCCATCAGGAAAAGAAGTATTATCAATGTAATTTTTTGTGTAGGGTGAATTGTAATCATGCTAATCGCTTTATTTATTAAACGTTAAACAACCTTACAGGCTAACAGCATTAATATAAAATCTATATTAAGTTAGATAACAATATACGCTATAAACCCCCTGTTGCAAAAGAAAACAGGAAAATGAAATTGTTGCTTTTAGAAATGTGTTTATAGGTAATTTATAAACAGATGCAAATTTGCAATTTGCTTATGCTGTAGCATAGTCAGAGACTATGCCAAGCAGGAGGAAATGATGGGCTTAGTGCTCCGGTTGCACAATGTCCTTTGCCTCTGTATATAAGGTTTGCTAAAAAGACATTGCGGAGAAAGAAAAGTTGCCAAAGCGTTGAAAGTGCCGGTTGAAGCAATTAAGAATTTTAATGAAGAAACTGCTATAAATATTATTGGCAATACTGTCTCACATAATGCTAACGTAGCTTTTGTTCAAAATAGCCCATCATTTAACCCTATTGATAAAGTTGTTGAGCTTTTATGAAAGAATGATTAAAGATAGAGATGCGATGATTGAGGAGTTGAAGAAGAGATAATAAGTAAATAAACATTCAACGCATCGTGCCTTAACAGGAGAGGATGCCGGACAGTAAAATGCAGCACACGCGGCTATGCAAATGAACATCCTGCAGTATGGAATATTAGGTTAGCTTACATCTTATAAATAACTTCAGATTATGAGTAAAACATCTGCAATAATAAAAGCATGGTTAATTGCAGGCACATTAGATATTTTATCAGCATTCATTTATGTTTATATAAAAAACGGCGTGTTTGTTCCTTTAAATATTTTAAAATTTGTAGCCAGCGGATTATTTGGTCAGGCTGCTTTAAACGGCGGAAATGGGATGGCAATAGCCGGGCTCATCATACACTATTGCATAGCACTTACATTTACTGTTATTTTCTTTTGGTTATATCCGAAAATAAAAATTGCACAAAAAAGTAAAATTCTTACAGGCATAATTTATGGTCTTTTCGTATGGATTGTTATGAACCTTTTGATGCTTCCGCTTACCAGGATACCGCATCGCCCTTTTAATATAACTAACGCTATTATCAACATTGGGATTTTAATGTTGTGCATAGGCCAGCCAATCTCTTTTGTGGCCAATTCATTTTACAAAAAAATATAATGGTCTTTTGTGCTTCGATTGCCGCAATGTCCTTGCTCACGCACATGGCTTTGCGAAAGAGATATTGCGGAGAAGGGAATACATTCTTTAATTCATTTCATGTAACAGTGCGTTTAATTACCAATGCAGAATAAACCCAATTGATAAAATGGTTGAATTGTATGAAAGATTGCTTAAAGAGAAAGAAGCGATGATTGAGGAGTTGAAGAGATAAACTTATACTTAGTATTCATCAATTATCTAATGAAGGTCTCCATTTTGACAGGAACATAAATTTATGCAAGGGGTCATTTTCCAGTTCTAAGAATTCTTTAAAATCCATAGTGTAAAGAATGAAAGCTCCATCAAAAAATTTGTGTACTTTGTTGTTCATTGAAGTCGGGTTCATATAGCCACTTTGTCTAAATGGAAATAATTTTATTGCCATTTGAAAATCTAATTTGTTCTTTAAGAAAAATGGATCAACTAATGTAATCTTTACATTACCATTATGTCTTATAGCAGTCTTAATACTTTCATTTATGTGTTCATCACCCAACGAATAACCAACAATGTATATTTCATTAGCAAAACAACAATCTCTATCAAAAGCTGCCTGCATTTGCTTGTATGGTGTAATTAAAGATTTTTGTGCTTTTTGGTAACCAGTAATAATATTATTAACCATTATGGTTTTACCTTTTTCCATTTGCAATATCGCGTGGTCATTATTAGGTATTGTAATTGGTGCAGCTGTTAAAAATATTTCAGAGTTAGGTAATTGTTCTTTGTCCAAAGGTTCTACTTCCCAAAAAGATGAACCGTGTAAATTATAGTGAACATTACAATCAAAATCTGTCAAGATTTTTAAAACATTTGCTCTCAATCCTGGGTAACCAAACGGAACATATTCTCCGCAATTAAAACCTTCGAAAACAGAAATGTTAGATCGTTCTAATAGAATTTTAAATAACCTATCATAATTTAAAGTATAGATGCGTAAGGAACTTTTTAATTCGATGCCTTTCATCCATTTTGTAAATAACGAAGTTTCGGTCAAATCAAAATCAATTATTGATCTCCCAGAAGTATGGTAAGCGTATTTAGAAATCCTATCATTAATTTCTACGATCAGTTCTGCAATTAGATGTTGTAAAAAAAATTCTTTTGGTGTCTCATTATGTTGCGAATACTTTGAAAAGTAATAATTAACTCCTTTTGGAATATCCAGCTTGTAATTATGTTCTTGTTTACCTCCTTTAATGGAAAAATTAAAAATTTCTTCCTCGAATTTTGGATTAAAAAAACATCCTAACAAAGAAGTAGTTTTCTTTTCATTGTTGAAGTATGAATGGTAAACAATAAGTTCTTCAATTACGTTAATGATTGTTTCATAATTTATGTCATTTTGATTATACCCATTATCAAGTAGTATTAGATAAATAAACTCTGTTATATAGACACCGCTAAAAGTTTTAAATCCTGATTGTCTTACTAATTCAGTAAGCTCAGAAGTAGTTGGTGATTTCCAGGGAAGAGTAGCACCTGCGCCAAATAGAAAAACTGTTTTTCTTTTCATTTTTCATGACTTTCCATCTCTCTGATAATATTCATCGTTTCCACACTCACCGTACAAACTCTTTTCAATAAATCAATTACCTGTTCTTTATAGTCTGCAAAACGGTACGTGTTGAACTTTTCTGCAATGGTTGGGTCAGATGGTTTCTTTTCTTTGTATTGGTCAAGTATCCATTCTAATGCAGAGCGGTTACCGAGTTTATATTCCCATGCTTCTTTTGGTATGCAATGCAGTTCTGTGTTTTCATCTAACTGTATTACACCAATATCTTTTAATGCTTTGAGTTTTGCTCTGGGTTGCTTTTCAAAGGTGTCAGACACTTTTGAAGTGTCAGACACCTTATCATGTCGCTGTAAATTATATGGCTCAACTGTTTCATAGTTAATATGCAAATTCATTAACTCATCTCCCCATTTTGCCCATTGCCAGAAGTTATCATAAAATGGTATGCGTGGAAATTCTCTTTTTAAATTAAGCTCATATTTTTTTCTGTATGCAGGGTTATGCAACACTGCATATATATAATGAAAGATGCTTTCTTTAGTTATTGTTTGGTCTTGATAGTTATTGGTAAATTGTTGTAAGCCCCAATCACTAATGTTATCTATTCTTTCACCTGTTTGAGTATAATAAAATTGGCAAAAGGATGTAACCGGTGCAGGAGTTAATAAATTCAAATCCATTATTTCGTTCGATCCTAATACGGTGAAAGGAACTCTTGTGCCAGTAGATATAGAAATTGTAATATTTTTTACTTCAGTAGTTGGATAAAACTCTAAAAATGCTCCTTTCAAATCAATCATTGAATATCCGAAATACAAATGCTTTTTGACGAAAGGACGGTATTGGCAATTACGTATGTTTTCATTGCTATAATAATCTTTTTTTTCTTTTCTTAGCTTATCTCTTTTAAGCCTGCTACTCCATTTAATTACGTTTCGTTGATGAATAAATTTATCTACAACTGGATTAGATTCTGCTTTTATATCTTTATAGTTATTGTTCTTTTTATAATTTATCCACCTATCAACCTCTTGATTATATTCATCAATAAAAAAACTGGATTTTTCTTTTAGGGTTATGCCTGAAAAATCATATGCCCATTCATCTCTATTTGTTGAAACACCATTTGAGTTCTTAGTAAATATCGAACTTCCTTTTGCTTTAATTATAATCGGTATCAGCTCATCAGAATTATTCTCTGAAATTTCAAGCCAATTGTTATTCTTATCTGGACTTATTCGCTCAAACTCAATCTTTCTAAAATCCAAAGAACTTAAAAACTCTATTTTATCATGAGCAGATTTAACAGGCAGCTTAAAATAATTTATTTGGCAAGGCAGGTATCTTAATTTTGTCTTTAAACAAAAGGCAATACAAACACCAACTTTAATCCCAAAGACATTTCCTTCTTTATCGTTTCTTAAATCACCTGCTAAGTCAATAATAAATATATCACTAAAGTCATTTAAAATAACTTGTCTGAAACCATCGAAACCTTGAGCGCTTAAAAATGAATTATTAGATACAAAACAAATAACTCCTTCATTATATATTCTATCCATTGCCCATCTGTAAAATCGGGAATACATATCATAAACTTTCGTTTTTTGCGACTTACTAAATTTTACAAAGGTTGATTTAATACGTTTGTCAATATCAGCATATTCTTTATTCTTATTATTTTCATTTTCATCTGCCTGCCCAACATTATAAGGCGGGTTGCCAATAATCACACTTATCTTTCTATCATTCTGCCGTTTAATACGCAATGCATTTTCTGCACTTACGCCAAATAAATCTCCCTGCTTGCCCGCCCAGTGAAAGCCGGTATTATCAAGCGTATCTACAAAACATAAATTATCAAACTCCGCATACTCACCCATTTTCTGTTTGTAGGTATATTCAATATTAAGGTTGGCAATGTAATAAGGCAGAATGGCTACCTCGTTTGCATGCAGTTCATTTTTATATTTATGCGCCAGCTTGCCCGCAGGCAGGTAATCAATAACATCACAAATAAAAGTGCCGGTGCCTGTAGCGGGATCAAGTATCTCCACATTTTTATCGCCCAGCGTTTTGCCAAAATGCTTATGCAGCAGGTAATCTGTGCTGCGTATCATAAACTGCACAATCTCGTTCGGCGTATACACAATGCCAAGACGGTCTGCCGCTTTCGGGTTATAGCCTTTGTAGAAATTCTCATACACCACTTTTAAGAACTTCTGCTTTTCATGGTGGTCTGCAATGGACGCGGCACGTGCATTAATGGTATCGTAATAATGCTTGATGCTGCCGAGCGTTTGCCTGCGCACCGTGCCGGTAAAAAATGTTTCCACCACTTTATTCAGCTCACGGGCAATATTATTTTCCTGGTGAAAATGCGGCTCATCAAAAATGGTGTTGAAGATGTCTGCACTTAAGATGTGCTGTATCATCATCTCCTTTACATCATCTGCCGTTATAGACGGGTTGATAGATGCTTTGCAGAGCTCCAAAAAAGTATGTTCTGCTTCTTGGAAAACACCATTTGTTTTTTGCTGCGATTCTATGATGTCGCGGATGGCGGTGGTTACTTTTGGAATGTCTTCTTTAAACTTTTCAATGGCTTCACGAAAGCTTTGCACTTCAGGGCGCTCATATTGCAGGAAGCGCGTAAGCACATGGTTAAGCTCTTCATTCTCCCGCATGTTTACCCGCATCACTTCATCGCCATGCTGATACAAAACGGCAGTCTGCGAATCTTCAAACAAGATATTATCAGAAGGATAGCCTTTGCTGAATTTCTTTCTTATCTCTTCATTAATATCATCGCTTTCGTCTTTGCTTTCCCAGTAACCCCAGTCGTTGCGGATGCTGTCTTTAATAGTGCCATCCGGCGTTATTATTCTTCCCTGTTTATTCTTGGTAGATATTTCAGGAACAAGCAGTAAATCTTTGCTTCGTGCATAATCATTCAACAGGCTATAGAATGCACCACGTATGGCAGTTTCTTTTTTACTGCCGCCATAATGTATAATCTTTTCAAGCTCGTTATAATAGTTGTTAATAGCGTAAAGGCTCATGCAGGTTTGTAAAAGTAGTTAGCATAAAGGTAATGAGATTCCCGCTTTCGCGGGAATGACGTTCGGTGCGGTTAAGCATTGCACTTAACGCTTATAACCTAGAGCAGAACACAACCTTTTAATGGTTATTGGCAACCTGCTGTTTAATTGAAGTTGCTAAATTATATGCTTAATCACTTTGAACACAAATGCAAGACTTTCACCTGCCGAAAAAGATGTGCGATGAGATTAAGTAATCACTCAAACACTGGTAAAGCAAGGATAAAATATATCAATTTAAATCCAAGCCAATACTTAACCCAATCCATGGCTTCAGTTCATTTACCCATAAGTGCCGGTTCTTATCGGTTAAATAGTCAAATCCCGAGGTAATACCAAAATTCAGTTTGTTTAATCCAAGTATCAAAGCCCCTCCACCTGTTAAAACAACGCCGTCGTATTCGTAGTCAATCCGGTTAAGGGTAACATATTCATCAATGTGCGCACTGCCCAGTCCCATAAACCCGCCAACGCTGTAAGCAAAGTGGGTAATCTTCCGGTTGCTGATATGTAACGGGGTTGCAGAATAAGAAAGCCTGTATATATCTGTCCGGTAACCGGCATACACTTCACCACTTAAATTGGTGTGCAGCTGGTTAGGGAAATCATGTACGGGAGGACGGTATTTAAACAGCGTGGTTAACACATCTATATCAAAAGTTTTATTTGTAAAATAGTAATCACCAAAATGTATGGGCATAGGTGTTTGAGGAAAAGAAAACGTGATGTATTTATTGGTATCTGCCACAGTTTTGTTGGCAGTAAGCGCGTAAGCTTTTATAGAATCACCTGCTGTAACCACATAATACTTTACAGGTTTATTATGGTTTAACCTGCTGCGGTAATATCCATCAGCAAAAGAATATTTCGCCGTATCATTATGCAATACGCTGCAACCGGTAATAATTACTGAAAGCATAACCAGGTAAATTTTTAATGGCAGCATGTAACGGTTTTATAAATAAAGTTTTTGTTTACAGGCTCAACAAATCTAATCTTAAAAAAGTAAAATAAATATGTCTCTGCTTATCAACCGAGCAAAATTTCTTCCACCTGTTTCCTGGTATCAACAGACAGCTTATCTATGGGAATGTCATTTGCATCATCACCAAAAGGATCTTCAATTTCCTCAGCAATAATCTGCAGGCTTGCAAGCACATAAAAAATAAATGCTACCACCGGTATAGTATAAAAGCCAAGGCTGAAGACAAAGCCAAAAGGCAACGTCATGATATAGATATATACAAACCGCTTTACAAATATGCTGTACGACGATGGAATGGGCGTGTTTTTAATGCGTTCACAGGAGCCAAATGCTTCATTCAGTTTTTCAACATCTGTATAAACGCTCAGCAGCTGCTCACCGCTTAATTTTCCTGTTTTTTGCAACCGGTACAGGCGCTTATATAAGATGCCGGTTATTTCTACAGGCTTATTTATGCTTTTATCCACGTCGCTGTATTCTGCATAGCTTTCTGTAAACTGCATAGGCGTAAAATCTTTGGAGAAGCGTAAATGGTCTCTTACACTAAAAACAAAAAAGG
>CAHJWK010000136.1 GCA_903642275.1 Chitinophagaceae bacterium | reverse complement strand
GGAATAGCAAACGTAAATATTGGAACCAGTGGTGCAGAGATTGGCGGCGCATTCGGAGGAGAAAAAGAAACTGGTGGCGGAAGGGAGAGTGGAAGTGATGCATGGAAAGCTTATATGCGCCGTCAAACAAATACCATAAACTATAGCAATAGTTTGCCTTTGGCGCAAGGAATAAAATTTACAGTTTGATATTACCTTATAAAGGTTTAGTATTTACAAAACTATATTTACTTCTTTATTTATGATTCTTTATTCAGCTTTCGAAGAAAATTTTATATAATTGCACGCTTGCAGAAATAATAAACACAATACCCATAATTATATTAATGACTTTATAACCGGCTTTTAATTTTTTAATAAGCCAGCTGCCGCCATGAATATAAATTGCCTGCCCGCTTAGTGTACCAATTGATGCACCGACGGTAAATAAATTGTAATACATTGGGTAAGGTTTTATAATGCCATTGCTTATAAAATAAGTACCCCATAAAAACCAAAACGGTATTTGCATTGGGTTAATAGCGCTAAGCATGGTGCCTAATAAAAAACGGTTTATGTGATTGTTAAGCAGCAAGCCTTTTTGCTGCTGCCCTTTATTTTTTATAGCACGGCGAATGCTGATGAAACCAAGTACATAAAACAAGACAACCGTAAACCAGCTTACATAATTAAACAGCATTTTGTTATGCATTATCCATTTGCTGCTGCTGAGGGCAATACGCAAAAAAATAACTTCAACCAACGCTCCGGCAATGCTGAAGAGCCATGCATTTTTGTAGCTTTCCTGTACTGCCATTTGTGTTGACAATACGTTTAAATTACCCATAGGTAACTGGCCTAAAAAACTTACAGTAAAACCGGCAAAAAGTACGGGCAGCAGTTCGTTCATGGTAATGTTTATAGGTTACATTGAAGATCTAACTGCTGCATTAGTTTGGTATTTTTCTTGGAAGCTTTTACCATTTGCATGCCTTTTAAAAACGGAATATATGAAATACCTTTTTTATAATTTATCCTTCCTATTTCATACATATACTTCCAGTGTTGAGCGATAATTTTTATTGCCTGTTTATAACTTAAGCCAATATCATAAATATGGTTAGGTTCGCTGCCCACGCCATTAAACTCCAGAATAGAAATATTCTTACATGCTTTTAAATCTTCAAGGCTGGTTGTTTTAATATCATAACGGCCATAATAATATTGTTTGCTGTATAAATTTATTTTATTGATAGTATCAAGCAGTTGCTCATCAATTTCGTGTTGCAGGTTTATGAATCTTGCGCCACGGTTATGATTACCTAATTCATTCAGATAATACACTTTATTTACAGCAATTATATCCTTCAGTTTTGTTGCTTGTTTATTTTTTTGTTCATTAGCGATCATAAAAGCTTTTGGATGCTGCTCAATCAATTTTTTTAAGCTTGATTTTCCATCACCTTTTACACACAAATATTCTTTTGAAATTAAGCCCGTTATTATTCCTTTTTTTTTACCTGGATAACGCACATAAAAAATGCTCATTTCAATTGGCAATGAAACCAATTCCTGTATTACATAATTAAACGGCAACAGATTATGATATTCTATCAACTGCGCTTCATTTTCAATTTTTCTAAACAATAAACCTTTGGTACCTACATCCGGTTTTGCAGCAAAGGGAAACTGCAAACCTGCTTTTTGAATTTTTTTCAAAACACAGTTTAAATCTTCATTGGGTTTTATAAATAATGAAACCGGTGAATAAGCCGGTGGCAGGTATTGAGACATTTCTTCTTTCGTTTCACCTTCAAAACCGCTGAAGTACATAATTGGATTTACGTTTGAAAAGAACCAGAAACTGCGGCTTTTAAACCAGTAATACAACCATAAAAAAATAAGAGGCGCATAAATGATATTAAAAGGCAGATGTTCCCAGTTAAGTTTTCTTTTCATTCTAAGTGCGGCAAAAATAGGGTTGTAGATGTAAGCATCATCAGTTTGTTTTTATAGATTAATGTTTGTTTTACTTTTGAATGATTTAAACAAACAGTATGCAAATTCCACGCATGGCAAATATGATGGCAAATGGAGAAACGCCGGAGATTTTATTTTGGGTGGGATGTGCCGGCAGCTTTGACCAGCGTGCACAAAAGATAACAAAAGCTTTTGCAACAATCTTAAATAAAGTTGGAATCAATTATGCTATTCTTGGAAAAGAAGAAAGCTGCACCGGCGACCCTGCAAGACGTGCCGGTAATGAATTTTTATTTCAAATGATGGCCTATAATAATATTCAGATTTTAAATGGTTATGAAGTTAAAAAAATTGTAACTGCCTGCCCGCATTGCTTTAATATTTTTAAAAATGAATATCCTGTTTTGGGTGGCAGTTATGAGGTAATGCATCATACTACATTCTTGCAACAACTTATTAATGAAGGCAGAATTAAACTGAAAGAAGGTGGCAGTTTTAAAGGGAAGAAAATTACGTATCATGATAGCTGTTATCTCGGACGTGCAAACAATATTTATGAAGCGCCGCGTAAAGTGCTTGAATTATTAGATGCACAATTAATTGAAATGAAACGCTGTAAAAGCAAAGGTTTATGCTGTGGCGCCGGAGGTGCACAAATGTTTAAAGAAGAAGAAAAAGGCACAACACGTGTAAATTTTGAAAGGAGCGAAGAAGCAATTAAAACAGGTGCAGATATTATCGCTGCAGCTTGCCCGTTTTGCAATACAATGCTGAGTGATGGTGTCAAGAATAAAGAGAAAGAAGATAGTGTAAAGGTGATGGATGTAGCAGAGCTGATTGCGATGGAAATGGAATAAGTTTAATATTTTAGTAAATCAATAACTTACTTATGAATTCTAAGGTTGATTTCTTTTTTAATAAAGCCTCTAAATGGCAGAATGAATATAAAAAATTGAGAACAATCATCCTTGATTGCGGACTTGATGAAGAACTGAAGTGGGGCAATCCCTGTTATACCACAGAGCATAACAACATTGTTTTAATTCATGGGTTTAAGGAATATTGTGCGCTTTTGTTTTTTAAAGGCGCCTTATTAAAAGATGCAAAAAGTATTTTAATTCAGCAAACAAAGAATGTTCAGGCGGCACGGCAAATCCGGTTTACGAATGAACAGGAGATAGACAAGCAGCAAGCTACATTAAAGGCTTACATAAAAGAAGCTATTAAAGTAGAAAAAGCTGGTTTAAAAGTGAGCTTAAAAAAGACCTCAGAATTTAATATACCCGAAGAATTTAAAAACAAATTAGATAAGAACGCGGACTTGGAAAAAGCTTTTAATGCATTAACGCCGGGAAGACAAAGAGCTTATCTTTTGCATTTTTCTCAACCTAAACAATCTCAAACATGTGTATCAAGAATTGAAAAATCAATTCCTGAAATTCTGGAAGGAAAAGGATTAAATGATTAATACAATTCAACACAAATCAAAAATAAAAAAGGAAAAACATTGTCTAAAGGGATGAATTAATTTAATATAATGAAACGTCTATAAATAAAAAATTATGCTTAAGAAACGAGAACACATAGAAGGTGTTCCTGATGAACTTCAATTGTTATTAAATAAGGATAGAGAAGCAAATATTTTTTTTGAAAGCCTGGCAAGGTCTCACAAGCAGGCATATTGTGATTGGATAGGCTCTACCAAGCAGGAAGCCGCAAGACATACAAGAGCAAAAAAAGCAATGCTCATGCTTAAGAACAAACAAAAAACATTAAAAACGGTTTAAAACAACAAGTATAATATGCCTGATATTTATCATACACTCAACATTAAATCAACTGCAGATAAAGTTTTTAAAGGCTTTGCCACTGTAAATGGTTTGGATGAATGGTGGACGAAAACATCTGAAGCTGATGCGAAAATAGGTGGTGAATACAAGTTAAATTTTAGTGATGGTTATAACTGGAAAGCTGTTGTAACCAGGTATATAACTGACAAAGAATTTGAATTGCAATTCACCGTTGCAGATGATGAATGGATAAATACAATTGTTGGCTTTGAGTTAACGCAAAACAATAATTCAACACGCTTAAATTTTTATCATATTAACTGGAAAGTATCTTTAGATAATTATAAATTTTCTTCTTATTGCTGGGCTATGTACCTGAGAATATTAAAGCGCTATATAGAGTTTGATGAGCATGTTCCATACGAAAAAAGATTAAGCGTATAAAGCAAAATTTTAATAGTAATGCCCACAAATAATTTTGCTGAATTACAAGCGGCTAATACTGATTGGTCATTAACAATAAATAATCACCGGATAGTATACAATACAACTTTGGGAAAAGAAAAAATGATTCATTGTATGTGCTTTTAAAAAAAACAACTGTCATTTTCAGCTGGCAGAAAAACAGTTTCATTTGTTAAGTGAGTATGACCGGTAAAACTTTATTGCTATGGCTTGATGAATGATGATTGAAACATCTAAAACTGATGGGGCATGTTATTTATGAAAAACATTTAAGTGTATAATAGTAATTTTGTATTATGAATTTTTCTTATAAACATTTATTGCCAGATGATTTTAGTAGTGATTCACATGTTTGGATTTATCAGGCAAGCCGCTTGTTTACATTAAGCGAAGCATTACATATTGAAGACTTGCTGACTGATTTAGTTGATAACTGGAAAAGCCATGGCACGCCGGTAAAAGGTTATGCAAAACTTTTCTTCGGCCAGTTTATTATACTAATGGCTGATGAAGCTGCAACTGGTGTTAGTGGTTGCAGTATTGATAGCTCGGTTCGCATCATTCAAAAAATAGAGCAGGAGTTTAAAGTGGAAATGTTTAACTGGGAAAACCTTGCTTTCATTGTGAAAGATAAAGTACAGTTAACTACAAGGCAACAGTTTAGTTACGCACTTGAAAACAGTTTTATTAATTCAGATACATTGTTTTTTAATAATGTTGTAGCCACTAAAAAAGAGTTAGAAAATAACTGGCTGATTCCCATAAATCAGAGCTGGCTTAAAACAAAAATCAGGCAAACGGTTGTTTAATAGGCGGAAGTAGCTCATCTGGCAGAGCATCAGTTTCCCAAACTGAAGGCAGCGGGTTCAAGTCCCGTCTTCCGCTCACAGCCTCCCTTTCATCTTTCAATCTTATCTTTGCAAATTAATTTTTTTAAATGTTTGAGCTGGCTTTAGATAAAGTGCAAATTGAAGAAAAGCAAGGCGAAGCTTTTAAGCCCTTTGCTGATGACATCAATCAGTACAATAAAAAATTTTACATTGAAAGCTATGGCTGCCAGATGAATTTCAGTGATAGCGAAATTGTGGCTTCTATCTTGCAAAATGAAGGCTTTGGTGCAACAAAAAATTATGAAGAAGCAGACCTCGTTTTATTAAATACATGTTCTATCCGCGAAAAGGCAGAACAAACAATTCGTAAACGTTTAACCGAGTTTAAAAAAGTAAAACAGGCGAAACCTGCAATGCTGGTTGGTGTATTAGGTTGCATGGCAGAACGATTAAAATCAAAATTATTAGAAGAAGAAAAATTGGTTGATATTGTTGTTGGGCCTGATGCTTACAGAACATTACCTGTGCTTATTAAAGAAGCTGAAACAGGACAAAAATCTGTAAATGTTTTATTAAGCAGAGATGAAACGTATGCTGATATCTCGCCGGTTCGCCTGGATAGCAACGGTGTTACCGCGTTTATATCTATTATGCGCGGATGCAATAATATGTGCAGTTTTTGTGTTGTGCCATTTACACGTGGAAGAGAACGCAGTCGTGATGCACATTCTATCACCAATGAAGCAAAACAACTATTTGAACAAGGTTATAAAGAAGTCACTTTACTTGGTCAGAATGTGGATAGTTATTACTGGATGGATGAAGCAAATGATGAAGTAATTACGTTCGGAAAGTTATTAGAAAGAGTAGCACTTATTAATCCTTCTTTAAGAGTTCGTTTCAGTACATCGCATCCAAAAGATATTACAGATGAAGTCTTACTTACAATGGTGAAGTATGAGAACATCTGCGATTATATCCACCTTCCTTTGCAAAGCGGCAGTACACGTGTGCTGCAATTAATGAACCGCACATACACGCGTGAATGGTACAAAGCAAAAGTGAATCGCATAAGAGAAATAATTCCTAATTGCGGCATCAGCTCTGATATTATTGCGGGTTTTTGCACAGAAGAGGAAGACGATCATTTGGATACTTTAAGCATGATGGAAAGCAGTGGTTATGATATGAGTTATATGTTTTTTTACAGTGAAAGGTCTGGCACTTTAGCTGCAAGAAGATTTAAAGATGATGTGCCTGAAGATGTGAAGAAGAAAAGATTAAAAGAGATTGTGGAATTACAGGGCAGGCTTTCATATCAAAGTAATCAGCAAGATGTAGGTAAAACATTTAAAGTGTTGATTGAAGGCAACAGTAAAAAAAGTGATACGGAATGGAAGGGTAGAAATTCTCAAAATAAAATGATTGTCTTCCCGAAAGAAAATTATAATTATACAATTGGCGATTATGTTGTTATAAGGGTTACAGATTTTACCCAGGCAACGTTGATTGGTGAAGTTATTTATCAGTAATTATTTTTTACAGTCCTTCATGTTGATATCTTCATCAATTTATTTATTTAAGAAAAACTAATAATGGCAGACATTCAATCAATAAAGAACAGGTTCGGAATTATAGGCAATTCACCGGCGCTTAACTATGCATTGCAGGTAGCTATACAGGTTGCAGCAACAGATTTAAGTGTTTTAATTGTAGGAGAAAGCGGCGTGGGCAAAGAATCGTTTTCACAAATCATACATGCATTATCATCCAGAAAACACAATGCATTTATTGCCGTGAACTGTGGTGCAATACCTGAAGGCACGATAGACTCAGAATTATTTGGTCACGAAAAAGGTTCATTCACCGGCGCTGTTGACAGCCGCAAAGGCTATTTTGAAACGGTAAGCGGCGGTACTATTTTTTTAGATGAAATAGGAGAGATGCCGCTTGGCACACAAGCCCGTTTGCTGCGTGTGTTGGAAGCTGGTGAATACATTCGTGTTGGTTCTTCAAAAGTACAGAAGACAGATGTGCGTGTAATTGCAGCGACCAATAAAGACTTGTATGAATCAGCACAGAATGGCAAATTCAGAAAAGATTTGTATTACCGTTTAAGCACGGTGCCCATTCGTGTGCCTGCATTAAAAGAACGCAAAGAAGATATTCCATTGCTGTTTAGGAAATTTGTAGTTGATTTTTCAGAACGTTATAAAACAACGCCTGTGCAGTTGGATGATGAAGCAAAAAACCTGTTAATTAATTACCACTGGGCGGGCAATGTGCGCGAATTAAAGAATATTGCAGAGCAGTTATCCGTATTGAGTAAACAGCAAATAATTACCGGGCCGGAGCTGCAACAGTTCTTGCCTGAAAAAAGTGGTAACCGCTTGCCGGTATTATCATCGTCCCAACCAGCGAATGGTGAATTTGCAAATGAGCGTGAGATTTTATACAAGCTGTTCTTTGATATGAAAAAGGATGTAACAGAGTTGAAAAAAATGTTTTTAGAAATTCTTAAAAATCCTTCGCTGGAAAATATGGCAGCAAGTTTTACATCAGAATCTTTGCAAAGAGACCATGTATTAAATAGCAGCGATTATAATACACCTGTTTTGCAAAACATACAACCTGCGGCGTTGCCTTCCGTAACACAATCGTCTAATCAGCCTGTTATTATTTCCGGCAAAAATGATATCCATGAACATGAAGAAGTGGAAGAATCATTAAACATAAATGATAAAGAAAAAGAACTTATCATCAAGGCGCTTAAAAAACATCGCGGCAAAAGAAAAGATGCTTCGCTTGATTTAGGCATTAGTGAAAGAACATTATACAGAAAGCTAAAAGAATATGATATTGATGAATAGTCAACGGTCAATCGTGAGAAATATAATCCGGCAATTGTCTGTTGTCTTTGGGCCATTGACTATTGTTTTACTTTCCTCTTGCGGTGTTTATACTTTTCATGATGTATCGGTTGATTATTCAAAAATTAAAACTGCTAAGGTTGATTTCCTTGGTAATAAATCACGTTATATAAATCCGCAGATTAGTCCCAAATTAACGGATGCACTTAAACAAAAAATAAACAGTTATACAAAGCTCACCCTTACAACTAATGATGATGCTAATTACCAGATAAGCGGTTATATAAGCAGGTATGATGTTGGATTGTCTGCCATAAGCGCTGGTCAAAGTGTAACCAACCGGTTAACTGTTGCCGCAAATATTACTTTTATTAATACGGTTGATAACAAAACAGATAATTTTACTGTAAGCCGTGACTTTGATTTTTCTGCAACACAAACTTTACAGCAGGCAGAAACGTCCGGCACCTTTCAAAGCGATATCATCAACCAGCTTACTGACGAAATATTTAACCATATATTTTCCAACTGGTAAATCAATTGTATTTTCATAGTTTATCTTAACATGCTGTCATACTCAGAAAATATACTTCAGGTAATTACTGGCAAAACTTCTTTGCAGGATGTAACTATAGAACAGCTTCAAAAAATTGTTGATACTTATCCGTACTTCGGTGCCGCACAATTTTTCCTTGCAAAAAAAATGTTTGATAATAAGATTGAAGGATTTGAAAATGCATTGCAGAAAACAGCTTTGCACTTTAATAATACA
>CAHJWK010000135.1 GCA_903642275.1 Chitinophagaceae bacterium | reverse complement strand
TTATCAGTGCAAAAGCAACGATAATAGTATGCGAACCTTTAACGCCTTTATCTTTAAAACCAAACCTTGTTCCCAACCATTCTGCACCGGTATCAGCATTGGAACGGCGTAACCATTTGGCAAGAAACATCATATTAAAAACCTGGTTAAACACAGGCCATAACCATGGTATCCAGATACTTTTCAGACCATACACAAAACATAACGAAACCATCCACATTGTTCCGCTTATATCAAACATGTCAGAGGCGTCACTTAATCCTAATAAATACCAGGGTAATTTTTTACCACCAAGCAAATAACTTTCTTTGCTGCTTCTTGCTCGTTTACGCAAAAACCAACCAAGCATCAGCATAGTAATAAGGTAAAAAATAATGATGGCAAAATCAATAAGATGTAATTTCATTAGTCTTTGTTAGATAAATTTAAATTCATAAACGCCCGTAGTAGAAACTACCGGCATTGCTTGTTTACATCTGATAAAAAACTCATTGCTTATATAGTTTTTCTTTTGCTGCATCCTGTTGTAATAAAATTCTTTCATCATCACAAAATATTTTAAAGTCATATGCTGATGATTGATTTAAATAAGGCATATAAAATTCTGCACTACCATCATTTTTTTTGCCTGCATTACGCCATGCGAGTGCATAAGCCGCTTTGTGAGTTTTTAATACAGGCAGTAAAACATTTGTCCACCATGTGCTGTCAGGCAAATTGTTATAACCGAACTCTGTTAATGCAGGGATTTTATTATGTGCCGATGCAATACTGTCTATCATCGAAAGCATTGTATTTGCTTCATGCGCAAATTCTTCATTACTGTTTCTTTCATAAATATCAAAGCCTAAAACATCTGTATAATCATCACCAGGAAACCTTTTTAGGTATTCATCGGCAGACGAAAACTTATCTGTATTAAAGGCATATAAAAGATTATGCACATGCTTTACATACCGTAAATATTTTTCTGTGTATTGATATAACTGCTTTATTTCATCCGGTGTACAATTATTTTTCCCCCACCAAAACCAACTGCCATTAAGCTCATGAAACGGACGAAAGATGATTGGAATATATTCACCATGACTACCTTTTAAGCTTGAGAAGAAAGCAGCCACTTTATCAAGCCAGGAATTATATAAACTATTTTTTTCATTGCCTGGCAAAGCAGAAACAACAGTTTCTTTTGGCGACGGCTCCCACGCTGTTTTGCCAGTTAAAGGATTATTCAAATGCCAACTTATTGTAATAACGCTTCCACGCGCATAAGCATCTTTTATAAACATGCGCATCTTATCAAAAGGCACACTATCTAGATTTTCCGGGTGGCCCAGTTCAATTCGGCCTAATTCAAAACCAATTACTGCAGGATAATCGCCTGTAACATCTTTTACATCACTCCTGCCATCAATATATTTCCAATTATATCCATAAGCAAGGTCATCCTGGTGACCAATCAGTACACCCTTATTTAAATTCTTTTTTAAATTATTATATAAGTTGATAGTCTCAGTGGTCGCATGTTTATCGGCAGGCAATTGTTGCTGTGCTTTTATTATGTTTATAAAAAGCATCATTACACTTACAAGGAGTATATTTTTTAGTATTAACAACAGGCGCATCAGCAATCAATTATCATCCGTAACAAAATTATTTACGATTACTTTTTAGGTGTAATACTTTTTTATCTATTCTTCATATTAATATTGAAACTTCAACTAATCTTATACTAACTGTTATAATCCAACAAACAGGTTGTGTTATTTAGAATTTGTTTTATTATTATCAATCCTCTTAATGCAATTCATTAATGCACGGAAGTTATGATAAGTAGTCTTCCATATCTGCGCTTTCAGTTTTGTTTTGTATTGTGGTGATGTATCCAAACCTTCTTCATACCAGTCGCCGTATTCATGGTCTATTAAATAGGTTTGCACATACTGCCATTCTTTAAAAAATTTATTACGGTACTGCAAACTATCGTCTGGATACATATAAGAAAACATGAGCAACGTATTTAAAGCTTCAGCCTGTGCCCACCAGTTTTTTGTATTGTATGTTATAGTGATGCCTGTTTTATTTTTAAAATAATAGCCTTCATCATAAAATCCACCAACACTTTTATCCCAGCCATTCTTTAATGCATGGTCAACCATCTTCTTGCCAATGGCTAAAGTTTTTACAGATGCTTTTCCGTTTAATGTTTCATTTGCTTCCTGCATTAAATATGCAGTTTCTACATCATGGCCAAACGATACATGGTCTAAGTAATGATTTTTTTTGATGATTGAATCAGGTGAATCATGATATGAAACCTGCTTCCAATCGTAAGTAAAATATAACTGCAGGTAACCTTTTTGTGTAACAATTTTATCTCTTATCAACTCCAGCATTTCCTGCAATCTTTGCCGCACTAAATCATCTGGCCAAACTTTATACAATTCGGTCAGTGCTTCTAAAATATGTATGGAACTGTTTTGGTCTTTATAACCCAAATCGGAAGTGCTTTTTTCGTCAGCCGTTCTTATCACGTGCGAACCATCTCGATTTAAATGTTGATAATAACCTTTATAAATTGAATCATGACTATACTTTTCTAACCACATAAATGCAGTCTTTGCAAAGTTCAAAGCAGCCGTATCATGCGAGCATTCATAATAGGCACTCAACCCGTAAATGGCAAATGCATTACCATACGCTTCTTTTATTGTGCTTTTTGCTTTGCCATCTCTTGCTACCAAACTATAAAAGCCGCCATATGTCGAGTCCCACATTTTATCACGTAAAAAATAAAACCCATGACGCGACATTGCGATGTATGAAGTATCATGATAAAACATAGCAGCCTTTGCCGTGCTCCAAACATTTCTTGATTGCGTAACAATCATTTTATCCTGCTCACCAGCCGGTTTAAATTCATAATTAAAAGTGCTCAAATAACCGCCGTATAAAGTATCAATATTTGCAGGATAATATTTATCCAACAACCCTTGCTTTGCCGCATAACGCATTTGCAATTCTATGCTGTCGAGGTTTGTTGTTTGTGCGTATAGAATTGTTGTAACAAATAAGAATGATATTAGTATTTTTAGTTTCATCATGTATATTTATATGGCGTGCCGGCAAGCTGCGCAAGCCGTCGGGCTATCCGTTACAACTCCGCCACAAAGCCAATGCACAAAATCTTCAGCGGGGTTTTCACTGCTATCCCTCACGCAAACATCAACGTTCAAAATATAATTCAAACAACTCTAATCTTAAACACTCCATACATTCATTATTTGCTTTCACTTCTTACGTCTCACTTCCTTTCGTTCAACACTTTATTTGCTGCCAATACTAAAAACAAATAATCAGTTGTGCCTCCACCAAGTACATATTCACCTTGTTGCCAAAAGAAAGGCCACTTTGCAAGCTCCGGAAAATCAGGCCTTATCAATGCTGTTCCCGATGCAATACCGCCGGGAATGTAAGACCAGTCAGCACGGTTAAAACCATACGCCGTCGTCATAGAATTTGCACCAACACCGGAAGCAAACGAAGCCGTGTTTGAACCCGGATGACAACCTAAAATAAAATTCAATGCGGCGAGCATGTAATCATCTGTAACAATTGTTGGAAAGGCTTCATGCAAAAAATATTGTTTGTAACCAAAATGCTGAATATCCCAACCTGCACCCCAGATATTTGGCTTGTAAGGAATTTCGTAAGGTGTTTCTTTTGATTGCGCTTTAATGGTATCAAATAAAACTTTCACTGCATTTGTAACGGTGTTGGTTAATGATGCATCATTTATCATCGGCAACACTCTGCCAACAACCCAGCCATCATTATTAATTTGTTGTACGATTACATCTTTATTTGAAACTAAAAAATCAGCATATTTTTTATCTTTTGTAGAGATGTATAATTCGGTTGCCAGCTCAATCTTATCGGCTGCATATTTTTCTTTTGTATCATTCCAAACCTGTTGTGCGATATTTAAACAATCATTAGACAACGAATCATTAAAACCCTTCATCACACGATAAGCTGAAGCTAAGGCTCCTGCAACCTCTAAACTTCTTTGCGGGTTATCTTCGGTAAAAACCCAACGGTCATCCGGTGAATTTGGCAAGCCAACTTTAGTTGTTCTGTCGCTTTCTTTTATATCATTATAAAATTTATTATCAGTGATGTTTGCTGCATCGCCCAACGTTGTGTATTGCTGCAATGTCGGCTCAATTATCCCCCGATAAAATCTGCCCATACTTTTATATCCACCAACAATAGATAACAATCCATGTTCAATTTGTTGCAACACATCGGGCTTGCCATCGGGCTGCTGAATTTCCACAACATGCGTTTGCTGGTTAATGCTCGTGTTATCATATTTCACATCGAATGTTTCGTAAGCCAGCGTTAATCCATACACAGTTTCCGCCTGCGATTCAACACGCAAATCAAAGTCGCCTGCATCGTGCCATGCACCAACATTCAAGCCCGGAACCGTTTCACCACTTTTGTATTTTGTTAGTGTTGATGCACCTTGTATGTAACCATCAAAATGATTTGAATCTATTGGCGCCATACGTGCATCATCCATGTGACAGAAGCCATGCCATACACGGTATTTATCGTTTACCCGCATATGGCACATTTGTGCAGGCAAAAAATATTCAAGCGTTGGCTGCCAGACATTTTCTTTATATACACTATCACTTATTTCAAAAATATTGCTTGTATCGTTTGCATATTTAACCACATACATGCCCGGTTTTTTGATTTGCGAAAAATCAAACTGCAGGTAATGATAACGTAAAAAATTACCCCAGTCTTTGGGTGTTGTTTGCAATGCATTTATATAGCCACCCGTTTCATTCACACGCATTAATGATGCTGTTGATTTTGTTTTATCATGTGCATCCAATTCAATCACTGCAACCTTTTGCTGATTTGGATGATAACCAATTTGTGAAACCTGCACAACCGGCTTGCTCATCCATCCATCAATCGCATGTGGCGTAACGAGCCATTCAATAGCACCTTTTGTTTTTCCTTTTGCAACAAGCGAACGCACCACGAACCAGCCATTGTTATACTTGCCTCGTCCATCAATTAACTGCAATTGATTGTTGTTAAGGTTTTCAATCGTCATTGTTTGATTAGCAGCTTCCGGCGCAACGGTTAACTTATTACCAACAGCCATTGGCGTAACCTTTGTTTCGCCTTTATCATCAATATAATTTTGCGTGTTAGCTTGTTGCGGAAAAATACCAAAAGCATCATCCATGTAATACGACTTGCCAAACAAAGCACCGGGAAATAATTCAAAGTTGAAACCAACTTTATTATACCATTCATCGGACAAAGCGCTGTCTAAATCAACAATAATTTTAAATGATTTTCCTGCAGGGGTAACACTCACTGTATAACTAAAATGCAGGTCTGGATATATGATTGGATTGAAGCCATGACGATTCATATCTTCATTTGGGTAATGCATGTGCACGCTGATTGTTTGCATTGCTTTATCAACATTATGCTCACCAACTTTCGGTATCGGCGACCATTGCCCGGGCGTTGCTTCTAACCTTAAATCGCCATTAGTTGCAACACGAATTCCGTTTTGTATAACACCAACACCACCCTGATGACCTTCAGGATAAAAATCCTGCGCCAGCATAACATTTACACCCTGGTATTCAAGATAATTTTTATCATTCAAATGCATTTGCTGTTGTGATTGCGCCTGCAATTGAAAATTTATAAACAGCAAAACAACGAAGCAAAATTTTTTCATTTTTATATAGTTCTTAATGTTGATGTTATGCCAGGAATTACTCAGCAAAATTTACTGAGGCATCTTTATATCATCATGCGTTAAAGTTTGCTCCCGGTTATAAATCGTTTGTACCTGTTGTTTAGTATTATGTGCTTCCGTTATAAAATCACTCCAAACTAAAAAGTAACACCACTTAGGCTGAGCATTTAGTATAGCTTCTGCAGGCAACTCTCCTACCTCAGTTAATGCAATCAATTTTCCTTTTGCCAAATCAAGCAACTCATTATAATCTTTCTGTTCATAATCAAGATGGTAAACATCAGCGCCAAGCAAGTCAACATAATCACTACCCGGAAAAAAATCTTTATAAGCATAAGCTTCATCACCGGGAATATCTCTTGGTGCGTTTGCACCCCAAACCCAAATTAAATTATTTAAATGAAAATGATTTGTATAACGGTCATACATCATCTTCCATAATTTTTGTATTCCATCTTTTCCAGACCTGTTTCCCCACCAAAACCAAACACCATTCATCTCATGATAAGGCCGCCAAAGAACTGGTATATGTGCACTGTCCAATTGCTTAAGATAACCAGCAACCACATCAATTTGTGCAAGCCACCTTTTATTCAAATCAGTACCTTCTGTTGTAAGCTCTTTCCATTGTGCATCGGTAAGCTTTGCCTGTACACTTTCTTTCCAGCCATAAGGTGGGTTATCAATTGGCCTTCCCTGGTGCCACATCAATGTGATAATGTAACCTTGCTTATATTTTTCAATCGTTTTATTTACTACATCCTGCCCTCGGTCGGTTGTCCAGTTCCATATAAAATCATTTCCCCAGATTGCAGGATATTTACCGGTAATAGATTTTACTGTATCAAAAAAACGTTCATCACCATGCTGGCCGCTTAAAATTTGTTTGCCATTGATGCTGTATAAATAATTCAATAACTGTTTAGCTTCAGGTGAAGCATTTTTGTTTACGGGCTGAAAGGTTTGAGCGATTACTGGTGCAGTAATTACCAACAATAAGAAAAAGCAAATCGTTTGTTTCATATAATAAATGTTAATAGTAATATTTATTGTGCCTTGCTTATTCTTGCAACCCAACCTCCACCAGGCGCAAGACGAATATTGATTTTATCCCCTGAGGAAACAGCCATCATTTCCTTTTTATAATCAGTTGCATTGCGGTCTGCATTTATGCCATCCTTAAAAATTTCAGCCGTGTATTTTCCTGCTGGAAGAAATGAAAAATCAAGTGTAACATCTCTTGCATTCCAGTTGCTCATTGCACCAACAAACCAATCATTTTGCTTGCGCCTTGCAAGTGCCACATATTCACCAACCTTACCATCAAGCGGAACAGTTTCATCCCATGTTGTCGGAACATTTTTTATAAAATCTGTGCACACCTGTTCTTTCATATAAGTGGATGGATTATCAGATAACATTTGTAAAGGCGCATAAAAAACAACATACTCTGCAAGCTGGTTGCAACGTGTTCCTTTTGCCATTGGGTTATCATTGATAGGTCTGAATATAGCCTGCGTTGCATTGCGCATCGCACCAGGTGTATAATCCATCGGGCCAGCCATCATACGTATAAAAGGAATAGATGTTGTATATGTTGGCTGATCTTCATTTGCCCATTTAAAATTCTCCAAACCTTTCACGCCTTCAAAGCCAATAACGTTTGGAAAGGTGCGCTGCAAACCTGTTGGCTTATACATTCCATGATAATCAACCAGTAATTTATATTCCGCAGCTTTCTTTGCAATGGCATAAGTTGATGTAACAACCTTCTCATCATCACGATCAAAAAAATCTATCTTAAACCCTTTGATGCCCATCTTTGAATACGTAGCAAATACAGTATCTGTTTGATGCGAAACAGCATACCATGTTGCCCAGATTATAACCCCAATATTTTTTTGTTTGCCATAGTCAACGATTGCCTGCAAATCAAAGCCAGGCTTGGTTTTTAAAAGATCAAAATCATCAGACCAGCCTTCATCAATAATTATATAAGAAAGTTTATTGGCTGCAGCAAAATCAATATAATACTTGTATGTATCTACATTAACGCCTGCTTTAAAATCAACGCCCGTAATGTTCCAGTTATTCCACCAGTCCCAAGCAACCTGTCCTGGTTTAACCCATGAATAATCTGCAAGCCTTGGTGGTGATGCAAGCTTTTGAACGATATCATTATTCAATAAATTTTTATCCTGTTCGCTGATGGCAACGATGCGCCATGGAAAATTTTTTGTACCATTTGTTTTAGCGATATACTCCTCCCTATCTGAAGTAACATAGTTTATCCCATGCAAATATTCTTTCGCAGGGTAAGGTGCATAAACACCCTTCAAACCTTTTTGCGATTCATTTAAATCCAGATACATGCCGGGATAATCTTCGAGATCTGCTTCAAGTATTTCTGCTTTTCTTCCATTACCAACATCCACCAATAAAGGAAGAAATGCCAATGAATCTTTTGGAAACTGCGAAAGCGTTATGTGATGATATAAAGCTTCAAAAGATGAATTGAAATTTTGTCCATCGCGATAATCCCATTGAATTGGGATGAAGGCGCTGTCATCATTATTAAAATTGAAGTTGGCTTCTTCATTTTTTATAATGATGCTGTCTTTCTTCTTAGTGTAAAAATGATAAGCGACTGCATCATTATACACTCTGTATATCAAACCATAATCACCTTTACAATTTAATGTAAGCTGATTGTAATTATCAGGAATGATAGCTTTGATATAATTTATTGCATTGATTGTATTGCTTATTTTTTCTGTTTTCGATGAAGTGATTACTGCATTATTACCTAATGTTTCATTTTGTAATTGCAGCGAAATTGAAGATGGTTCAATGATTGGCTGATCTTTATCTTTTACTGACCAGTTTATTTTACCGGTGGTTTCTACATGCAATTTTATACTTCCATCAGGCGATT
>CAHJWK010000134.1 GCA_903642275.1 Chitinophagaceae bacterium | reverse complement strand
GCGTAGTGTCAGCCCGGACTACTGCTGATTTGAAAAACAAAAGATGAAGTTATAATAAAACGTATAACAGCGCTACGCAAGCCGGAACAAAAGCTGAATAACGAACCTGCTGCCGAAGCGTGTAGTGTCAGCCCTGCTTGCATAAATACTTTTGTTGGTGGCAGTATTTTCAATTGAAGGCAAACCAAATTAATTTGTTTTACTGGTCTTTACCCAATCTGAATATTTTGTTTCCTCCGGTACATCAGTAGAGCTTTCAAAAAACAGTCGAAAACCATCAGCGTCGGTTACCATAATTTCCCATAATCCATTACCAACTATTGGCTCTTTCACATCAATTCCCTTTGATTTAAATTCATGATACAAGGCAATTGCGTTATTGCAAGTAAAATTGATAGATACACAAATACCTTTTTTGCTTCCGTTAAACATAGTCGCAGGTTCATTTGTTTTCTTATGTTCCTGAAGCATTAATGAAGCGCCGCCAAGTTCAAGCCAGCACCATTCTATTCTCCCTCTTGGTTCCCATTTATTTTTCAAGTCAAAACCAAGTCTTTTTGTATAAAAATCAAGCGAAGTATTCATATCTGCAACCATAAAAAATGGAACAGCTTGTTTAACATTTAAGTTGCTCGTTGAATTGTTTTCCATAACTGGCTGGAGCTTTATTTTTATACTACTTCTAAAAAAGAAATTACATTGCCATGCGGGTCTGCAATATAAAATTCTTTGCCATATGGCATATCTCGTAACGCTTGAACAATTTTAATAGATTTATGTGATAACTCTTCGTACAAATCTTTAATGTTACTAACCGAAAAAGTGATATTAATGTCATCGTTATTTCTTTTATTTTTTGTTTTTTCAATTGAATAGTCACTTACTTTAAGATGAATTGAATAACCATCTTTTATAACTCCTGCATAAAAATCTTCGTAACGAAAGTCCAAATCAAAATTGAGTTCATTCGTGTAAAATTTAATGGAAAGGTCAATTTCAGAAACAAGAAATAGCGGGTTCATTTGTTTAATCTTATAATCAGTTAGTATGTCCATAAAAATAATTTATTAGTTAAAGAATTAAATGTACTTCAATCTTATCAACGATAAATTTTCCATTCGCAAGGTGTCCGAATATATTGCCACCAACACATAAATTTATGCTATAACACGTCATTCTTCAAAAAATATCATTACTGAAAATCAATTGTTTAGTACTATACATTTTGTATTGTTATTAGAACAATCCGCTTTTTTGTTTTTTACCGCAATCATCAAAATAAAATCTTCACCAATCAAACTATGCGCTATAAAAGCATGAATGCAACCCGCAGTTGCCAAACAATCGTTCATTGAAGGCAAACAACTGTTCATTGTTGCCAAACAATCGTTCACTGTTGCCAAACAACTGTTCATTGTTGCCAAACAATTGCTCATTGTTGCCAAACAATTGCTCATTGTTGCCAAACAATTGCTCATTGTTGCCAAACAATTGTTTATTTAAGGCAGAAATTTTACCCAAAAGTGCAAATCATATCTTAAAAAGACTAATCTATGGTTTTACGGATGGCATTATACAATAAAACATCACCGTTGCACATTAAGGTTCTGCAATATTGCAAAAACCAATAACTACTTTTTATGAAAAAAAGATTTATTGTTACCAGCTTTTCACGATATGCATTGCTGGCGCTTTTAAACAAAGCACGTAGAATTATTGCCTGCTTATCGGGTAATGTAAATTTTTCCACACCCACACCTTCGCTGGAAGATGTTACTGCCGGTGCAGATGCTTTTGATGCTGCCCTGGCATTGCCCAACAGCAAAGAAGCTACTGCGAGAAGAGCGCAGTGCCGTGGCAAATTAACTGACTTGCTGAATGACCTTGCAGAATATGTACAGGAAGCAAGCAAAGGCGATGTTACCGTTATGCTGAGCAGCGGTTTTGATATTAACAAGGTACGCAGCAAGGTTGGCCCGTTGCAACAGCCTGTTAATTTTAAAGTGGTGGCAAAAACGGGGCAATGCGTTAAGGCACGTGTAAAGGCTGTGTACGGGGCATGCAGCTACAGCTTTGAGTATGCGCTTGTTGCTGATAAAGAACAGGGTAACTGGCAAACCTGCCTGAGCAGTAAAAGCTTTACCACCATTAGTGGTTTGCAGAAGGGTGCGGAGTATGCTTTTCGCGTGGCCGCTATTGGTGCAGACGCTGTGCTTACTTACAGTGATGTGGTTACGAGTGTAATACTATAACCGTTTTTAATCCGTATGCTTTAAAGGTGCAATGGCCATTGTGCCTTTTTTATTTTGTAGCTGAAGAAGATGTAAGATTATTAAGAAGTAAAATAATCGAAGCCGTTTATTACATTATATTGATATTCGCTTTCATACCTTTTAAACGCTAAGCAAAATATCATAGTGAGTAACTCATGCACCATTTTGCTTAGCTTTACAATCCATGCAACTCGCATCTTTTCTTGCTAAGCGTATCGCTTTTAATAATCAACATTCATTTTCAAAATTTATTATTCGCCTTGCAACTGCCGCAACAGCTTTAAGCGTAGCAGCTATGATTATTACGCTGGCATTTGTAAATGGTTTTCAACATGCAATAAGTAATAAAATATTTAATTTCTGGGGCCATTTGCGGGTGCAGGAATATGAACCGGATAAAGCCTATATAGCAGAAGAAACGCCCTGGCCGCCAAACGATACAGCACTGAATATTTTGCACCATTTTCCTGCCATAAAAAACGTACAGGCATTTGCTACAAAAAGTGCTGTGATAGAAAAGAACAAAGAGATTGAAGGTGTTTTATTTAAAGGTGTTGACAGCGCTTATGATTTTAATAACCTTAAATCATTTCTGCAACAAGGCAGCTTTCCTGCATTTGATGATAGTGGTTATAGTAAAGACATCCTGATTTCTCAACCCATAGCAAACGAATTACAGATTAAGTTAAATGATTCTATAAATGTTTACTTTATAAACCAGGAGGAGAGAAGGGCAAATGTGCGACGGTTGCATGTGTGCGGTATTTTTAAAACCGGAATGGATGAATATGATAAATTGATTGCGATAGGTGACATACGTTTATTGCGCCGCATATTTAACTGGCAGCATAATGAGATTGGGGGCTATGAGGTTTTTTTGAATGATTATAAAAAAATGGATACCATAAACACACAACTCTATGAAATTTTACCACAGGCATGGATAAGCAGAACCATCAAACAGATTTATCCCAATATATTCGACTGGCTGCAGATACAGGATGTAAACCGCACCGTAATTTTTACAGTAATGTCAATTATTGCTGTTATAAATCTTATTACCTGCCTGCTTATTTTAATGCTTGAGCGTATAAGAATGGTTGGTATATTAAAAGCCATTGGCAGCCGCGACTGGACGATACAAAAAATATTTTTATATCACTCCGGCATTATCGCCGGTGCAGGAATTTTAATTGGGTTAATTGCCGGCTTAGGCATTTGTATTATACAGCAACATACAGGCTTTATTAAACTTGATGAGTCTGCTTATTATGTTTCAGAAGCACCGGTATATATAATCTGGTGGCAGGTTGTTGCCGTTTGTATTGCTACAATGTTAGTTTGTTTACTTGCCTTATTAATACCAACCTTATTTATTAAAAGCATACAACCGGTTAAGGCAATACAATTTAGATAAATGAATTAATTACTGATTTGTTTGTTTTACACAGTTCATGTTGGGCGCAGATAGTTAATATCCTGCATTTAGCTATATTCATTTAGCGTCTCACATGAATCAATAAGCTCTTGAGGAAATTTGCTTAGTATTTGTTGCAACTCATCTTTTGATTTAACATCTTTTTCTTCTTTTGTCATTTGTATACATGCGTTAATCATCCACAACCGATTTCTTTCATTTTCCGTTTCTTCTAACTTTAACCTCAAAGGCTTATAAAGGTAAAAAGAGGAATATGCCCAAAGACAATTCAATTGCCAAGACTCCCAAGACTCGTTTATTTTCAATTTTTCAAAATAGCTTTTGCAGACGGTCTTTAATTCTTCCATTTTGCAATAGCCGATAACCTCTGCTGCAAACCATTTATGATTGTCATTTTCGCTTTCAAACCATTTTATTAATTGTCTGGAGAGTTCCGTTCTTTTATTTTTGAGCAACTCATCAATTAAAACCTTAAATCCTTGGCCCAAAGCTGTTTCGCCTTTTCTTGGTGTATAAAATGTCCATGCCTGTCTTGCGGCTATGCCATCAAGAAAGATAAATATTTGCTCATGCACTGAATAATCTCTAAACTCAACCTCAACGCCTCCTGCTTTTATTGAAGAAAGTATTTTTTGAAAAAAAGGAAGGAAACATAAAATAATGAGCCCTATTGTTATTGTATCAATCTTAAATGAAATATAATCTTGAAATCCATGTACTATTATTAATACAACACATGTACTTAATAATAGTATCAACAAACCAATGTTATCGTTTTTAAATTTTTTAATTTTCATATTAGTCTGTTTGAGTTTTCAATTGCTCTAACCCAAAGATTTATAATATTAAATGCAATATAAAAAATTTAAAGGTTGCCACTTAAGATATTAGTAATGGACTTTTTGTATTGCCGTTAGCACAATACGCTGACAGATATTACGCTGGAACTAAAGCTGAACAGCGTTATCCCGAAAGCTTTCGGGACTGATGCTGCGTCGTGTCAGTCCTGCTATGATGCACAAAAATAATTTACACAGCATCAGTATACCAAATGAGGAACAGGAACAGCTAAGAAGTTTATTCCGTTGCCGTAATCAACTTGTAAGACAATTGCGCACTATTAAAACCATATCAAAAGCCAGTTGCTGTATTATGACATTAAGCTGCCTGAAGAGTTCGATAATCAATCACCCGGTTAAAGAACCCAATAAAGCTATCATTATAAAGTGGCGCATAAATTACTAAGCAGAATAAGGGCCGTTATTATTCTTAATAATGCTGCGATTAGCCAGATACCGTCTTCCTGTCCTGCTAATTTTTCAAAAGTCTCATTTTATGGAAATTTTATTTCAGCTGAAATATCAAAATTTAATCCGCCTTTTGCTGCTTTCCAAGGGACCGTCATGGTGTTTGTATTTTCCAGGAGGCCTGAAGGCTATCATAAATGGAGCGAATAGTAGCATAAGTCTTTCTATATAACTATTAACAACTAATATAAAACCACCTGTTTATATTTTCAACATTGGGGTTTAAAATTGTTAATACATTTTACTTAAGTTAGATAATTGATATTTAAATATCATTACCTTGCTTTTAATTACAAATCAATAAAAACATAACAATGAAAAAATTACTGACAATTGCTGCTTTATCACTTTCTTTTGGTGCCTGTAATAGCGGCTCAAGTTCATCTATGACAGACACTTCTTCAACGATGACGGATACTTCATCCATGAAGTCAGATACATCTGGCATGTCATCAATGCATGCTGATACTTCTTCCATGAGTAACGGCATGAGTGCTTCAATGCCTAAAGAAGGGACAATGATGATGAAAGATGGAAAAATGATGATGATGAAAGGTGGCCAGATGATGGCAATGGATTCAACTATGACTTGTACAGATGGCTGCAAGGTTATGAAAAACGGAGAAGTAATGATGAAAGGTGGTAAAAAAATGAAAATGAAAAATGGTGAGATGATTAGTGCTGATGGTATGATGATGGATTCAACAGGGAAGATGATGAATATGAAAATGTAAGCAAACTAAAAATAAACACTTATAAAAACCTCCGGTTATGGAGGTTTTTTATTAATAACTCTAACAATGATGAGCTTTAGCTTCCGCGATTCGCACCTGTTGATCTCACTTTTTGTTTAGCTGCAGATTTAGTATTTGTTTTTATAAACTTAGAACCACTGTTTGCACTCTTTTGATTTTTATCATTTTTGTTTCCGCCTTTTTTATCATTTACGGGTAGTGACATAGTAGAATTTTTAGTTGAGGAATATATTAGTATAGACTATTTATTTAATAATGAAGCCAGCTGAAGCAACTCATTACGCTTATACAATTTTTGTGGCACATCAAAACAACAAGCCAGTTCCTGTAACAATACCTGTATAACTTTTATAGCAGGCAAAGGTTTAAAATGATCCGGTCTTGCCAGTACATTAATGCGTTTAAAATAATTCTCCACATCTTTATGCGTGAACGGATGACCCGTTGTTGCATCAATATAAAAATGAATTTTCTTTTGCGGGTTACCATTGTACGTGGAAGAATCATAATCATTGTTAAAAAAGGCAAGCACAAACTGCCGCGGAATATTTATTGCTTTAACAGGCATTGCCAGCAACTCACTCAATACTAAATACAATATGCCATTTGATAAAGTGTTTCCTTTTCTTGCCTGCAAAACTTTATGAATAAAAAAATCATCAGGGTTGGTATAACCAACTTCTGAACCTTTTAAATTATAATAATTATAAACAATGCTTGATATAACATTTGCCTGTTCAAGCGGGGTTAAAAAGCTATTTAACTCAAGCCAAACATTGCGGCGTATTTTTTCTATTTCCTGTATAACCGGTGATGTTTGTAATTCAGGATATTGAAATCTTGCAACCAGCAGTGCCCCAAAAAGCAAATCGTGATAAGCGCTGTTTTTCCATTCTGTAATATCCTGTACAAGATCAGTATAGTGCAACCGGTGAATGATCATCTCAATACGCTCCTGCACCGCTTCGCTGATTGTATGTTCCCATAAATTTTCAAGATTGGGAATAATTATTTTACCATAATCAACTATGCGGCTGCTTACAGTTGAAAAAACTTCCTCATCGGGATCATCTATTAAAGTTAAGAGAGCAGCTATTTCAGAGGTAGGTTTCATAACCATACACAAGCTAATTATGATTTATATCAAACGTAAAAAAAACTAATAACAGTGTGTGAATAATTCATGGCAACACTACAAAAAATACATAAAAGCAACACGATTAATAACGTAAACGAATAAATTTATTAGAAGTTTATAGGCTATGCATTTTTCTTTTTTCTGAAAGATTTTTTTGGCGGATTTGCCTTTGCTGTATCAATGATTTGTTTTACTTCTTCAATGTTTAAATTAGAGGAATTTTCCTGTTGCTCTTTTGAAAGCTTATAATTTTTTAAACCTTGTTTTACATAAGGACCATAAGGACCTTTTAAAATCTGAATCTTTTCTTTTTCAAAAACTTTAATGGTACGTTCTCCTTTGGCCTTGCGTTTCTCTTCTACAACAGGAGTTGCCTCTTCAAGCGAAATAGTATAAGGGTCAAACTCTTTGTTAAGTGAATAAAAATTTTTATTATGTGCGATAAATGGGCCAAAACGACCAATGCTTACTGTTACATCTTCATCCTCAAACTTACCAAGATTACGTGGCAGCTTAAAAAGTTCCATCGCTTCTTCAAGCAATATAGTTTCAATGCTTTGGTTTGCTTTAAGCTTTGCAAATTTTGGCTTCTCTTCATCATTCACATCGCCAATCTGCACCATCGGTCCGTAACGGCCCATGCGTGCTGTAACTTTTTTACCCGATGTTGCATCAGTACCTAATTCTCTTTCACCTTTTGCACGCTCTGCTGTTTCAATTGTTTTATCTACGTCAGCTTTAAAAGGTTTGTAAAATGTATCAATTATTTTCGTCCATTGTTTTTTTCCGTCAGCAATTTCATCAAACTCTTCTTCAATTTTTGCAGTAAAGCCATAGTCCATTACATCGGTAAAATATTCTTTCAAAAAATCTGTAACCACCAGGCCAAGATCTGTTGGAAATAATTTTGAACGTTCAGCTCCTGTTGTTTCCTGCTCAGTTGTTTTGCTGATATTATCATCCTTTAAAACAAGCACCTGATATTTTCTTAGCACGCCTTCTTTATCACGCTTTTCAACATAACCTCTTTTAAGTACAGTTGAAATAGTTGGCGCATAAGTAGAAGGTCTGCCAATACCAAGCTCTTCTAATTTTTTTACAAGTGATGCTTCCGTGTATCTTGGTGCAGGTCTTGTAAAACGTTCAACGGCTTTTAATTCATTTAAAGATAATTTCTGACCTACAGTTAATGGTGGCAACATGCCTTCTGCATCATCGTCACTTGCATCATCTTCATCTTTATCTTCAATATACAATTTCAAAAAGCCATCAAATCTCAATACCTCGCCTTGCGCAGTTAATTCCTCTTTATTAGTTGAAATAGAAATTTTAGCTGTTGTTTTTTCAAGTTCGGCATCAGCCATCTGGCTTGCAACAGCACGCTTCCATATCAGTTCATACAAACGTTTTGTATCAGCATCCTCAATACTTGTTGTCTCAATATAAGTTGGTCTTATTGCTTCATGTGCTTCCTGTGCAGACGCATTTTTTGTTTTGTATTTGCGCTGATGCACATACTTATTACCAAACTGCTTGGTTACATGCGCTTCAATATCCTGTAAAGCCGTATCACTTAAATTAACGCTGTCTGTACGCATGTAAGTAATGTGACCATTCTCATATAATTTTTGTGCAAGCAACATAGTTTTAGAAACGCCATAACCAAGTTTTCGGCTTGCTTCCTGTTGTAATGTTGACGTGGTAAACGGCCCGGACGGAGATTTTTTTGCAGGTTTAACCTGTATATCATTTACAGTGTATGTTGCGCTTTTGCAACTGTTTAAAAATGCTTCAGCATCTTCAGAAGTTTTGCGCCTGCTGCCTTCAGCTTTAAAATTTACATTGCGCTTATTAATATCCTGGGCTGAAAAAATACCTTCAATTTTAAAACTGCTTACTGCATTAA
>CAHJWK010000133.1 GCA_903642275.1 Chitinophagaceae bacterium | reverse complement strand
ACGGGCATCATTAAAACTGTCCAGGTTACAGCAGCCCGTTTCCTTACCGCCGCCGCTGATTGCATAATCCCACGTCTTCATCGTAATGCCCACCACCTCGTACCCCGTATTATGCAGCATTAACGCCGCCACGGTACTATCAATACCGCCGCTCATCGCCACCAAAACTTTGCCTTTCCTGCTCATGATAAATTAATCAGGCTGCAAATATACAACACGTGAAATACCTGTTTCGTCTCACCCATTTTTACTTACAACCTATAACTTATTACTTATAACTTTTGGAGCAGCATCAGCAGTTGAACAACTATTAAACTGTGTCCCGCTTTACGCTGCAAGTCCTCGCCATTCGTTCCTCATGGCTGTGGGCTTTCCGCTTCAATCGGGGCTGCGATTTGAGCGGGAGGAATTCTATTTAGCTTACTACTTTATAATTTTAAATTTGATTATGAATGTAACTTATTTATTAGGTGCTGGAGCAAGTGCTAATGCATTACCAACATATGAAAACTTTAAAAGTAGGTACGATAAGTTTTTGTCTATGTTTATGGACACAAACAGAAATCAATTAAATGAATTTGAGAGAACGGGTGCAGAAAATATTTATTCATTAGGACAAGTATTCTTAGAGGAGTTTCTTTTTCATAGCACTCCTGATACAATTATCCGAACGTAAATGTAAACGCTTCAAAGCCTGCTGAAGGAATTTCTATTTCTATGATGTGGTCGCGGTAATTATCTGAATTAAACAGAGTATATAACTGCGACATTTGAATGGTAACACCAGGCTGCAGTTTTCCATCAACCGTAATCTTTAATGTAACAGGCTTTGCAGATGCAGCCACCATAAATACTTTGCCTGAAGAAAAATGCAATCGTATTTTACCGTTGCCTTTTATAAGTTCAGCATGGTCATCACCAAATTGCCATTGGCCCTGAACTGCAAAATTATTTAAGGCTAAACTATCCGGGAAAGTATATTCCTTTGATTGCTGAGCGGCAGTTTGTGCAAGCGTTAAATTTTTAAGCCTTGATATTTTAAAATACATTTCCGGTGAATGAATGTTGCTTAAATTTTCTCCGTTCTCTTTACCAACCGGTTCAGTCAACCCCAATAATTTTCGTATAGCATTTTCAGTATGGTCATAATTGCCTTCACCAAAATGCTCATACACAATATTGCCTTTTTTATCAATTAAATATTCTGCCGGCCAAAACTTGTTGCTGTATGCTTTCCATGTTGCATAATCATTGTCTTGCGCGACAGGATAATGAATACCTAAGCGCTGAACGGCAGTCTGCACATTGGCAACTTCTTTTTCAAATGCAAATTCAGGTGTATGCAAGCCAATTATTATAAAACCTTTGTCTTTATATGTATCATACCACCTGGTTGTATAAGGCAATGTGCGGATACAATTGATACATGAATAAGTCCAGAAATCAATCAGCACTACTTTGCCTTTTAATTGCTTCCTGGTTAATGGATTGCTGTTAATCCAATTGTTGATGCCTGCAAAATCAGGTGCTGCTCCATAATCAGATAATTCAGTTTTATTATCTGAAGTTTTTGAATTTATCGAAGCGTTTTCCATCATAGATGAATTGGGTTGTACAAGTTTTTGTTCTAAACCGCTCTGCGGAAAAAATGCAGTCAGCTTATTTTCAATGATTGTATCATACTGGAAAAACATTGCAATCGCTAACAATAAAATCAACCCACCAAATACCTGTTGTAACCGGACTGAATACTTTACTAGACTATGCACTTTGGTAGTAAGCCATTGGCTGCCGTATGCAATTGCCATCATTGGCACGCCTGCACCTAATGCATAAAATATAACTAACAGCGAAGCTTTGCCTGTTGTGCCTTGCGTTGCAACCAGCGTAAGAATTGTACCTAACACAGGGCCGGCACAAGGCGTCCACACAATACCTAAAACTAAACCTAATATAAAAGCACCGCTATAGCCTTTGCGTGAACTGCCTACTTCACTTGCCTTATTTATAAAGCCTGAAAGTTTTGCAGTAAGTAATTCAAATGGCTTGGGGAAAATCATAAAGAAAGAAAATATTAATAGCAGCACAATGGCAATGTTTCGGATAAAATTTTGCGATAAACCCAAATGTGTTACCAGCGCAGAGAGTATAAGGCTGGCAGCAGCAAAGCTTACTACAAATCCAATTACAATGAATAGAGGCCGAAGCTTACTTTTTTGTCCAACTGATGCGCCTAAAATAATTGGCAACATTGGCAGAATACATGGTGCAGCAATAGTAAGAATGCCGGCTAAAAATGCAAACAGAATCTGAATCATAAATTATTTGTTATTGGTATGTACGTTCAAATTTATAACTCCAAATTCTTAAAAAACAGTAATAAACTATTATATGTATTCTATAACTTTTGTGTGATAGATATGTGATAACTGTACCAATACTTTATAAACTTCAATAAAAATTTGCGTAACTTTAAAGTTACCTATAGGTTTGCGTAACTTAAAAGTTACATATTATGAAACACAGTATTAATCACTCATTATTTTTTCCTAATCCGCCGGAAGCAGTTTGGGAATACCTTACAAACCTGGAGTTAATGCAGCTATGGCTAATGAAAAACGATTTTAAACCAATCGTTGGCCACGATTTTCAATTCAGAACTAATCCATTACCGCAATTTAATTTTGATGGTATTGTGTATTGCAAGGTGCTGGAAATTATTCCAAACAAAAAACTTGTGTATTCATGGAAAGGCGGCTCATCAAAAGATGCAGTGAGCTGGGATACGATTGTTGAATGGACACTGACAGAAAAAGATAACGGTACAGAATTACAATTAATACATAGCGGTTTTGAAAATGTTGAAAACCTTCCAATCTTCTACGGCTTTAAAGATGGCTGGCTTAAAAACATGCACAAAATTTATAACAAACTAAATACTGCAGCACATGACACAACAAACGCTTGACGCATTCCAGGTAATTGCAGACCCAAGCCGCAGGCAAATACTGAAGCTGCTTTCAAAAAAAAGTTTAACCATTAATGCGCTTGCTGAAAATTTTGATATGAGCCGGCCTGCAGTTTCAAAACACATAAATATTATGGAACGTGCAGGCTTTGTTTCCATCCAGGGTATTGGAAGGGAACGGCATTGCCTGTTAAAACAGGATGGTTTTAATGAGTTACAAAAATGGATAAATTACTTCGATAACTTCTGGCAATCCAAACTTCAGAAACTGCAATTACTATTAGATAAAAAAGCGCAATCATGAAAAATGAAAATTAAAGGCTTAACAGGTACACCTCAAACTCAAAGAGCAAATTAATTTACCACCAACACAGGAATATTTAATTTATGGCGAACCTGGTTAACAGTTTCGCCATAAATAATATCTTTTAAACCGGTATGACGGTGTGCACCCATTACAAGCATATCTGCATTTGCATCTTTTACAATGCGAACAATTTCATTCACACGGTTTTGGTACCCGATTTCCGCCTGTGTATTGTAACCAAGATGAATCAGTTGCTGCGCTAATACTTCAAGCCGTTCTTTGTCTTTCCTTGTTTCAATATCATCAGTTGCATTACCAGAAAAACTTGCAGACACCGTTTCAACAATATGTAATAAAACATAAGAAGCTTCTTTACTGCCTTGCTTAAGCGCATGAGCAATGAGCTTCTCATCCATGTTACTAAAGTCAAGTGCTACGGCAACTTTTTTAAATGGTTCAACTAAAAGATTATGGAGTTGCGTAATTTCTCCGTGTATGCTTTCGCTTTGTTTTTGTTTTCTTTTTGAATACAAAGGATAAACAGTCATAATGACAAACAACCACATAAAAAGCAGTGCAGCAACAGAAATAATTATTTTAAGCAGTACATTACCTTCGGTATGAAACTCGCTTATTATTTTCGTTGCTACCAATTGCACATTTAAAAAAATAAGTATTATAGCAACCAGCCATGCAAGTATTTTAACATGGAGCCTGATTGTAAAATTGCCCATCGTTTCTTTATTACTTACAAAATGTATAAGCGGGATAACAGCAAAGCCTAATTGCAGGCTTAGTAAAACTTGGCTTAATACAAGAAGGCTGTCAACCTGCGATTCACCGTAAATAGAAATTACAATTATTGCAGGAATAATTGCAAGCAACCGTGTTATCAATCTTCTTAACCATGGATTGATACGAAGATTTAAATAACCTTCCATGATGACCTGCCCCGCTAAAGTGCCGGTTACGGTTGAACTTTGCCCTGATGCAATTAATGCTACCGCAAACAATATTGGTGCAAGTGTAGTGCCTAGCATAGGTAGTAATAAACGATGTGCGTCTTCAATTTTGGCAACAGAAGATTGACCATGAAAATAAAATACTGCACCTGCTAAAATTAATATTCCAGCATTCACTAAGAATGCCGCGTTCAAAGCAATAGTACTATCTATGGTATTATATTTAATGGCTTTCTTAATATCATATTCTGTGTTGCGGATTTTTCTTGTTTGAACCAATGCTGAATGCAAATACAAATTATGTGGCATTACTGTGGCGCCAATAATACCAACAGCAATATATAATGCCTGGCTGTTTAAGCCCGACGGAACCAGTCCCTTTAAAATGCCACTCGCATCAGGCTTTGCTAAAAATATTTCTATAATAAATGATAATCCTATGATAAGCACCAGCGCAATTATAAATGCTTCCATCGCACGCATGCCCTTTTTCTGAAGATAAAAAAGTAAAAATGTATCAAGCACCGTTATCATTACACCATAAACAAGTGGCAGGCCGGTTAGCAGTTGTATGCCAAGTGCCATACCTAATACTTCAGCAAGATCGCAGGCTGCAATTGCAAACTCAGCCAGTATGTATAAACAGAAATTGGTTACCGGCGAGTACGTTTCACGGTTCGCCTGCGCTAAATCTTTTCTGGTAACTATACCAAGCCTGGCGCTTAATGACTGTAGTAACAAAGCCATCAGGTTGCTCATTAATAAAACCCATATCAGCTTATAACCAAACTGAGCGCCGCCCTGTAAATCTGTTGCCCAGTTTCCCGGATCCATATAACCAACACTTACTAAATATGCTGGCCCGAGATACGGTAATATTTTCCTCAAGCCTTTACGCTTTGTATTTGTATCAACGCTGCCATGCACATCGGCCAAAGAATTTCTTAAATCAATATCCTGCATTATAAAGGGTTTACCTGAATAGCATTTGCTATTTGTTCGCTTATAAAAATTGATGATTTATTTTTAATTTTTATGCCGAGCGAATTATCAAAATTCAGCTTTTGTTTTACTTCCAGCTTTGTACCAATCGTAATGCCGCTGTTGCTTAAAAATGAAAGCAGGTCGCTTGATTGGTTTTGTACAGAAGTAATAATGGCTAAAGTATTTAAAGGCAAATTGAACAATGGCATTTGTACTTGCTGATTTATTTTACCATTACTATTCGGTATTGGATCGCCATGCGGATCAAATCCTGGATATCCAAGAAATGCATCCAACTTATCAACTAGTTTTTTGCTGGTAACGTGTTCCAGTTGTTCTGCTACTTCATGAACTTCTTCCCAGGTAAACTGCAATTGATTCACCAGGAAAAACTCCCATAAACGGTGACGCCTTATTATATTCAATGCAGCCTTATTGCCTTCTCTGCTTAATCTAAAACTTTTATATGGATTATAATTTACGAGATTTTTGGTTTGCAATTTTTTCAACATATCTGTAACCGATGCAGGCTTTGTTTTAATATGACCAGCCAAAGCATTGGTAGTAACACTTTCCGAATTTTGCTGTAGATGATAAATCGACTTTATATAGTTCTGTTCTGAAACCGAAAGATTAGTCAACACGTAAATTATTTTTAGACAAATCTAAAAAATTAATCTGTTGTTTTGTTATTTACAAATTATTTTTAGCAAAAGATTGTATGCTTAAGACTGTTGTAGCCGGCTTTATTTGGTTGCTAATATTTTCATGTAAAAATTCAAATACACAAAACAAACCGGTAACAATAAAAGAATTCATAAAGCTTTATAAGCCTGTAAGTTTTCCGATTAACATAGCAGATTCTAATCTTAATAAATTTGGCGATACGACTGTTGATTACACAACGTTTATTCAATTTATTCCTGACTCTGCTGTTGAAAATGTTTTGAATAATGAAGCAGGTAAGTATGTCATTCGTCCGGCAGGTATCATTCATACAAAAGAAACAGATTATCTTATAACTAATTTTGTATCATCCAAAATAAATAAGCTGGTAGTTTTTTTGCTTGATGATAAGCATCATTACAAAACAGCTTTATCATTATTAAATAATAAAAATAATCAGGACTATGATTACAGTGTTTCTGTAACCAATGAACCGACATTTATAATAAGACGTAATAAAAAAAATTCAGATAAGGAAGCATTATATAGTAGAAATGGTTTTTCATATTCTGCAGCCACAAACTCTTTTGCAGAAGTTTTAAACGATTCCAATGAAGATTCAACAAGACAAAATGAAATAATTAATCCAATTGATACGTTTGCATCTTTGAATAAGTTTAGTGGAGATTACTTTGCAGATAAAAAGAACTTTATTTCTTTAAAAGATGGAAAGAATGGTCAAATCTATATATTCTTTCTACATTTTGAAAAAAGTAAAGATGATTGTAAAGGTGAATTGAAAGGAACAATGCAATTAACAGACGCAACCAACGCAGTTTACCAGGAGAGTGGTGACCCATGTGTTATTCGTTTTAAATTTATTGCAAATAGCATTAAGGTTAAAGAAGAAGGTAATTGCGGAAATTATCGCGGCATAAATTGTTTGATTGATTTTACTTTCAAAAAAATGAAACCGATTAAATTGAAGCCATATAAAACTATACAGCTTCAAAAATATCATTCACGAAAATTAAACTAAAGGTGAGCGTTTTGCTATTGTGTAAGAACTACATGTAAATTTATTAGCACTATATTGCAACGCTTTACAAAAAACAAATGCAATGGACTTTAAAAATTATAAAATTCCGTATTCTACAGATGAACGTTATTCTAAACAGGTTGCTTACTTTTCGATGGAGTTCGCCATTCATCAGCCATTAAAAATTTATAGTGGTGGTTTAGGTTTTCTTTCCGGCTCACATTTACGCAGTGCTTATGAGTTAAAACAAAATCTTATAGGTGTCGGCATTTTATGGAAATATGGTTATTATGATCAAGCACGCAACCAGGACCAGACTTTACAAGTTACCTGGATGGAAAAAATTTACAGTTTTTTAGAAGAAACAAATATTAAGTTCCAGATAATTGTGCATGATGTTCCGGTTTGGGTAAAGGCATATTATTTAAATCCTGAAACGTTTAATTCTGCACCTTTATTTTTATTGAGCACAGATTTGCCGGAGAACGATTATGTATCGCAAACAATTTCTCATCGTTTATATGATGCAAATGTTTCAACGAAAGTTGCGCAGTTTATGTTGCTTGGTATTGGCGGTGCAAAACTGATAGATGAATTAAACTTTAATCCTGATATATATCATCTTAATGAAGCACATGGAATTTCTTCAGCATTTTATTTATTGAATAAATTTAAAAATGTTGAGAAATTAAAAGAACATCTTGTATTTACCACGCATACGCCCGAAGAAGCTGGTAATGAAAAACATGATATTTATCTATGTCAGAAAATGAGTTATTTCTGCGGGTTAAGTGTTGATGAAGTACGTGATTTAACAGGGCTTCATGATAACCAGTTTAATCATTCACTGGTTGCGTTGCGCTTTGCAAAAATTGCAAACGGCGTTTCCAGATTACATGGTGAAGTATCCCGGGAAATGTGGAGCAAGTATGATGGTATTTGCCCGATTACTTCAGTAACTAATGCACAAAACTGGCGCTATTGGGCAGATAAACAATTATACCAGGGCATGGATGATAGCAATGACTGGCGCATGGATGACAGGAAATGGTACTTGAAAAAGCGTGCTTTTGAAGTTGTAGCCGACCAAACAGGAAAGGTTTTCAATCCGAATATTTTAACCATCGTTTGGGCAAGGCGATTTGCTGGTTATAAACGGGCTGATATGCTTACCTGGGATATTGAACGGTTTAATGCTTTGATTAAAAACAAAAAGCATCCTGTACAAATAATCTGGGCAGGTAAGCCTTACCCTGTTGATTACCCTGCAATAACACAATTCAACAATCTTGTTCATTTAAGCAAGCATTATAAAAATGTAGCCGTGCTTATTGGATACGAATTAGGATTAAGCAAACGGTTAAAGCAGGCAGCTGATGTTTGGCTGAATAATCCACGTGTTCCAAGAGAAGCTTCGGGTACAAGTGGAATGACTGCGGCCATGAATGGCGCTGTAAATTTTTCTACCAATGATGGTTGGATACCTGAATTTATAAACCAGGGCAATAACGGTTTTGTTACAGAAATGGCTGACTATAATAATATGAGTACACATGACCAGGATGAATTTGATTTGAATAATCTTTATGACATGTTGGAAAACCAGATATTGCCTTTATATTATGATAATCATGAAACATGGCGGCAGATAGTTAAGAATGGAATGCGTGATGTGCGCTTTCAATTTGACAGTAACCGTATGGCGCACGAGTATTATGAAAAAATGTATAATGCTGAAGAAGTAAAAACTCAGCCACAAAGTTTAGCGGAGCACGAAGCATAATTTATTTATAAAATAATTAATGAAGGCTGTTTGATTTATACATCAGGCAGCCTTATTTTGTTGTATGGTTAATAAACGGTTTTTATTGTTGCCCCTTTTGCTGTTGAGTATTTATAGCATTGCACAAAGCATAAATACAGAAGTACAACGTCCTAAGTTAGTTGTTGGAATTGTTATAGACCAGATGCGATGGGATTACTTATATCGCTTCTATCCTTTGTTCTCAAATAGCGGAGGCTTTAAACGTTTGCTTCTTAAAGGCTTTTCCTGCGAGAACGCTATGATACCTTACACACCTACCGTAACAGCTGCAGGTCATAGTTGCATTTACACAGGTTCAGTACCTGCAATAAATGGCATTGTTGGCAATGAGTGGTATGATAAGATTGAAAAAAAATCAATTTACTGCGCAGATGATGACTCTGCAACAACAGTTGGCGCTAATGATGCTGCAGGAAAAATGAGTCCGAAGCATCTGCTTACAACCACAATAGGTGATGAGTTAAGAATAGCTACAAATTTTTCATCAAGAGTTATTGGTATTTCAATAAAAGACAGGGCTGCAATCTTTCCTTCCGGCCATACAGCCAATGCTGCATACTGGTACGATGGCACAACCGGAAATTTTATAACCAGTTCTTATTATGTGAATGA
>CAHJWK010000132.1 GCA_903642275.1 Chitinophagaceae bacterium | reverse complement strand
AAGTACAGGAATTAAAGAAGCTAAAAGAGCTGGAGGAAGAGAACAGCAGGCTTAAACGCATGTATGCCAATTTAAGTTTAGTGCATGAAGCTTTAAAGGATGCTGTAGCAAAACTTTAATGCCTGGCGAAAAAGGTAGCCTGGTTGAGTATATGGTGACAACCCATAAAATCAGCCAGCGACAGGCAGCTTAATTGTCGCTTCATCAATCAGTAACAATTCAATGCGCTTATCTTCGCTATATGGCAAAAGAGATTGTTGTTAGTGGCATTCGTCCAACAGGTTTTTTACATCTTGGAAATTACTTTGGTGCCTTGCGTAATTATGTGCGTATGCAACATGATTATGATTGCTATTTTTTTGTTGCTGACTGGCACAGCTTAACAACACATCCTGATACGTCATCATTAAAAGAAAGTGTACACTATGTACTGGCTGAAAATATTGCCTGCGGATTAGACCCTGAAGTTGCTTGTTTATATGTGCAAAGTGATATACCTGAAATTGCTGAATTGTATTTGTATTTAAACATGCTTGCTTATAAAGGTGAGCTTGAAAAAACAGCAACGTTCAAAGATAAAGTTCGAACGCAACCGCAAAATGTAAATGCGGGATTGCTAACATATCCTGTTTTGCAGGCTGCGGATATTATAGTACAACGTGCAACAAAAGTACCGGTTGGCAAAGACCAGGAACAACACCTTGAAATGGCAAGAAATTTTGCTGAACGATTTAATCATCGTTATGGTGACGTGCTTGTTGTGCCTTATACTTTTAATTATGGTAGTGAGCTTACAAAAATTTTAAGCCTTGATGGAACAGGCAAGATGAGTAAAAGTGAAAACCAGATGGCAACTATTTACCTGGCTGATGAAGATGAACTTATCCGTAAGAAAATAATGAAGGCAAAAACTGATAGCGGCCCAACGGGAAAAGGTGTTCCTAAACCTGATTATATAGAAAACCTTTTTACACTTATGCAACTTGTAAGCAACTATGAAGTTGTTGCTAAATTTGAAAGCGATTATAAATCCTGTTGCATTCGATATGGTGATTTAAAAAAACAGCTTGCAGAAGATATGGTTATGTTTATAAAACCAATTCGTGAAAAAGCGGCAGCTATTCAAAACGATAAAGCTTATCTTTCAAAAATAATTAAAGCAGGTGCAGATAAAGCGAGAGAGAATGCATCTGAAACAATTAAAATGGTTAGAAAAGCGGTTGGCTTGAATTATGTTTAAACTTATTTATGAAGATTGATTGCTTATTTTTAGTTTACAATAATTTTAATTTTAAAAATTCCTTTAGGGGATTTTGTTTATGACTAAACAAAAAAAACCAAAGCATATAGCAATTGCAGGCAACATAGGCGCAGGTAAAACAACCTTAACAGAATTATTAAGTAAGCATTATAAGTGGATACCACAATTTGAAGATATTGACCACAATCCTTATTTGATGGATTTTTATGAAGACATGCCGCGATGGAGCTTTAATCTACAGGTTTACTTTTTAAACGGAAGATTAAACCAGTTACTTGATATACAGCGTGGCAGTGAAACAGTAATACAGGATAGAACTATTTATGAAGATGCACACATATTCGCGCCAAATCTTCATGATATGGGTTTAATGAATAAGCGTGATTTTGACAATTATTTTAATTTTTTTCAAACGCTTCGTTCGATGGTTGAGCCGCCTGACCTTTTAATTTACCTGAAAGCATCTGTACCAACATTGGTTGGACAAATACAAAAACGCGGCAGGGAATACGAAGAAAATATAAGAATTGATTATCTAAAGAAACTGAATGAATTGTATAACCGCTTTATAACTAATTACAAAGAAAGCGCCGTACTTACCATTGATATTGATAAAAATAAATTCCCCGAAAATGAAGAACATCTCGGGGAAATAATTGCAAAAATAGATTCTATGTTGTTCGGCTTATTTTAAGCGTTTTATCAACTTTTGATACCGATTCCGTAATAAGTAAATCCTGCTTCTTCAAGGTCTTTTTTATGATAAATATTTCTTCCGTCAAACACTACACATTGACGCATAGATTTACAAATCAAACCCCAGTCTGGTAAGCGAAACTCAGGCCATTCAGTAACAAGAATAATTCCATCAGTATCTTTTGCAGCAGTAACGGCATCTTCTTTTAGTTCAACTTTACCACCAATCATATGTTTTGCCTCATTCATAGCAACAGGATCATAAGCCTGAACCGTTGCACCGGCTTCTGTTAACGCATCAATTAGAACTAATGACGGCGCTTCGCGCATATCATCTGTTTTTGGTTTAAATGATAAACCCCACATAGCAAATTTTTTACCTTTAATATCGCCTTTGAAATGCTTTATTATCTTATCAAATAAAACTTTTTTCTGGTCTTCATTTACATCTTCCACAGACTTTAAGATACGAAGTTCATACTTGTATTCCTCTGCAGTATGAATAAGCGCTTTTACATCTTTAGGAAAACAAGAACCGCCATAACCAATACCCGGATAAATAAAACGATTGCCAATACGCGGATCAGAACCAATACCATTGCGCACTTCATTTACATTAGCACCAACCAATTCACAAAGATTTGCAATGTCATTCATGAAAGAAATCTTTGTTGCAAGCATGGCATTGGCTGCATACTTCGTCATTTCTGCAGAAGGAATGTCCATAAACAAAAGCGGATGGCCATTTAATACAAACGGGTCATATAACTGGTGCAAAAAGTGCTTGGCTTTTTCAGATTCAACACCAATTACAATTCTGTCCGGCTTTAAAAAATCATCTATCGCTGCACCTTCTTTTAGGAATTCCGGATTTGATGCCACATCATATTCAATATTTGCACCGCGTTTATCTAAAGCTTCTTTAATAGCTTTTTTTACTTTTGAAGCAGTGCCAACAGGTACGGTACTTTTAGTAACAACAATTAAATATCCATTCATGCAATTACCTACTGATGATGCAACCTGCAAAACATATTTAAGATCAGCACTGCCATCTTCACCCGGAGGTGTGCCTACTGCTATAAAAACTATTTGTGCACCTGCAATTTCCTGGTCAAGTGAAGTGCTGAAGCGTAGCCTTCCTTTTTTAAAATTACGTTCTACAATTTCATCAAGCCCTGGTTCATAAATAGGTAAAATACCATTATGCAGGTTTTTAATCTTTTCTTCATTTACATCAATACAAACCACCTCTGTTCCAACTTCAGCAAGACATGACCCTGTAACAAGACCAACATAGCCGGTACCTACAACAACAATTTTCATTTATTTGACTGTTTAAGATTTGGATGATAATAGTGAATCAATGATGTTAGCAGTTTAGTTTTCGGTTTGCAAAAGTAATGCCTATTTTACAATGAATTGTAACTAAAAAATGTTTTATTTAGTAATTGGTTTTTCATATTATGTAAACGTCTTGAATACCTTTAATAGTATGCTCTTAAATACGTTCAACTACAAACCACGGGTTTACCAGGCTTTCTTTGTTATAAGTAAGTTCAAACATGGTATTATAATCATATACATTACAACCTGCGAACTTTGCAATGGCGTGGCCCGCTGCAGTATCCCATTCCATTGTTGGTGCAAGTCGCGGATAAACATTTGCTTTACCTTCTGCCACGAGGCAAATCTTTAACGAACTGCCGGAACTGATATAATTTATATTATCATATTGTTTTCTTTTTTCAGCTATAAAATTTTCTGTTTCAATTGAATTATGACTGCGGCTTGCAACAATTGTATAAGTGGCTGGATTTATAACTCCGGTTAGTTTTGTTGCATCCTGCATGTACTCTTCAACAAATTTTTTGTTGTTTATACCGGCTATAAAACTATAACTGCCTGCTTTATACGAACCATAATATGTTTTACCTGATACAGGAACATGCACCACACCGGCAACGGGCAAGCCATCTTCAATTAAAGCTACGTTCACTGTAAACTCGCCATTACGTTTTATGAATTCTTTTGTACCATCAAGAGGGTCAATCAGCCAGAATCTTTTCCAGCTTTTACGTTCTTCAAAAGAAACCTGTTTGTCTTCTTCACTTAATAACTTAATAGAGTATAAAGAAAGCACAGACTTAATGATATCATGACTTTTTTTATCTGCTTCAGTTAAAGGAGAATTATCTGTTTTAGCTTCAACATTGAAATTAGTTTGATATATTTTAAGAATTTCTTTGCCTGCCCTGATTGCTGCAGTTATTGCGGTTGTTAACAGATTATCCATGATGATTAAGAATGTTTCTTATTGTCCATGCATATTCGCAGCATAGTTATGATAAAGGTTAACACCTCTGCCTCCGAAATAGTTTAACAAAAAGAATATAAGCTAACCGTTCTTCAACACAATAAATTGGTTAAATAATTGATGCAATTTTACAGTAAATAGCTTGCGTGAAAAAAATACTGGTTCTTTGCCTGCTTGTAACAGGCTGTTCTAGGAACAACACTTAAACACCACAATCTTCTGCCTATATTAATTTTTATAATGGAACTGATACAGTAAAATATTCCGGTACTTACAATTTTCTGCTTTAACAGGCATAAATTGTAAGTATATCAAAATAAATAATACCGATTATCAATTATAATATTTTTGGCGGTTTAGGGTAGCATAATTATTTAACTTTAGTATTTTTCTCAAAAGACACTAATATCACTGATAAAATTTTTTCAGACTGGCTTGACATTTTATCAACTGCAATACAGCACTTATGGCAACAGTTATCTTACTCCGGTATTTACATATAAGCAGTATTGAAAATAATAAATTTAATAGTGATTTTACGGCTTTGCTAACTACTATTTACGCAAACGATACAGATGCAAAACGGCAAACTTGTGAATATTCCTTACTCCATCAAATAAATTTTGTCGAAGCGGCGGGGTTTTCATTTCAAAGCCAATACATGCAGATTAAAAGCACTTTGCAGTGTTATAGTATTAGATTGCTTCACTGCGTTCGCAATAACGTAAAATGTAACAACGTAATAGCGTAAGAAGATTTGTTTGACTGATCAAAAGACCTTCCGGCTATTGTTTTTTATTGGCTATACTGATTATCTGGAATATGTAAAGGATAATGACAAGGTAGTACAATCTTGGTGGCATTAGTCTGGCAAGTCAAAAAATCAGGCCAGGCAGTTAATATTGATTTTGTACAGTTTGATAGTTTCAACAGCGCCGGCAAAGTGGGTTATGAGTATTCTTATGGAGATTTTGCTAAACTGGTTCAGGAAGAACAGTAAAAAAATAATTAAGAGTAAAAGATCTTTGATTTGATCAGGATTTCTGCATGAATAAGCGTTTCATATTATTCGGTTGCTTCTACTTTAGTATTATCCTTCGTCGTAGGGATCTTCAGTGCAAAGCCATGAGCAAGGCTGAGACCCCATGTTATAATTAACTATGCATAATTAATAAATGCCGGTTCGTGTAAGTAAAGACCTGCTTCAATTAGGTAACCTGCTAATTACATTATTGTGTTTATGAAGCTTAGTTGCAACAAGATGTGTTGCAGCAATATAGCTAATAAGTATGTATTTATAAAAGTTTAAGTTAGCGGCATGTTACAACAACATTGCTAACATCGTTACTGAGTACATTGCCCATTTCCATATATTGCATATATCAAATCACAATTAAAACATTATTATGATACGGCTTATTACATGCCTTCTCTTAATCTGCTTCGCTGCCGGGAGCGATGCACAAAACACAGAGAAAGAAAAAGTAGTCAAGGCCTACTATTCAGGCTTTGAAAAGCACGACTGGAACACCGTGGCAGCCCAGTTCGCAGATGGCTTCACTTTCACCAGTCCCAACAACGACGACCATATCTCAGTTGAAAAATTTAAAGCGAAATGTTGGGGTACCAATAAATTTTTTAAAAAGGTTAACTACATTAAAATGAGCGAAAGCGGCACGGACCTGTTTCTGCTGGTTGAAATAATTACCACAGAAAACAAAATCGCCCGCAACGTTGATGTTTTTAGCTTTAGCAATACAGAAAAGATCAAATCTATTGAAACATTTTTTGGGGCTGGTTCAAAATATCCAGGCAACACAGAGTAAAAAGACAGTCTTATCATTTCTCTATTACAGCAGCAAACCGCACAACATACGGTTAAGTAGCAACAGGGCTCTTCTGTCCAAGCAGGGTCTTCATAGCAGTTAAAAGCATATAGTTTGTTTAAGGTATAAAAGCCGGTGCTGCTGCAAATAAAAATGATAAATAATCAAGAGTAATAATACGCACTACTTTTATCCTACTAATTAGTAGGAATACTTAAAACACCGTACATAAACAGGTGCTGGAAGCAAACAAAAGTTACGCAGAAAACTTTGGTGATAAAAGTAATCTTGCTTTGCCACCGAGAAGAAAATTTGCCATACTTACCTGTATGGATGCAAGACTTGATCCTGCAAAATATGCAGGGCCTGCAGAAGGTGATGCGCATGTAATACGCAATGCCGGGGAAGAGCAAGTGATAATGCTATCCGTTTCCTCGTGATTTCACATAAGCTACTGGGTACTGCAGAATGGTTCGTGATACACACACAGAATGCGGCATGGAATATTTTACAAATAATGCTATAAGAAAGCTATTATCTAAAAGCCTTTCAATGGCATCAGTAGATGCGAAAGGCTGGAAGAATGTAAAAGAAGAAGGTGGATCTGATGAAGCTAACTTCATATCTTTTTTAACCATCAGTAACCAGTCGCAGAGTGTTGTGGAAGATATAAAGAGAATTAAAAGCCATCCGTTGGTTCCCTCCTGCATTCCGGTATATGGATACATCTATGATGTAAAATCAGACAAGCTTGTTGAAATACCTGAAGCTACACAGGCAGGCAAAGCTTTATAATCATTGTTTAATTTCTGTCCCGGCAGGGTCTTCATTGCATATCTATTGTGCTTAGTATGCCCATCCTGTATTATAATGCAATAAGCTATTACGCAAACTTGTTCTTCTGCCAATTAAATAACCTTACAACTTCCCCTTCATATTTTCCGGTAGTGTAGTAAATGAAGGTTTGTAATAATAAATCTTGCCAATCATCTTGCTGCAGCCGGTTACATTACGTTTACGCTGGTTTTTCAACGAGCCGTCTTTTATTTTAAGCGGTTTAAGCAGGTATTTTCACAAAGCAGATTTAAACTGTCTTTTTATTGTTTGTGGCAGCAGCATTTTTTAGGCCGAGGGTTTGTTAGTTACAGGCATGTTGCAAACAGTTTATGGCATCGTGTTTTTATTACCGCAGCAGCATGTATTTCATCAACATAAAAGATAAAAAGAAAAAAGATTGCTAAGCTTACAAGGAATAATTTTATACATATTAAATAATAAGCTTGCTTTCTTCAAACTTTAATTTTAAGCTCAAGACAAAATTTTTTATGAGAAAAAATTTTATACTTTTTGTATTGCTTGCATTAACTGCAATTGCTAAAACAAACATTGCAACTGCACAGTTAAATGTGCAGGATTCGCTTGCGCTGGTTGATTTGTTTGATAGTACGGATGGGCCACATTGGATAAACCATACCAACTGGCTTACTACAAAACCCGTAAGAACATGGTATGGTTTAACTCTCACTAATGACCTTGATACCAGAGTTGAACAATTAATATTAGATGACAATAATTTAAACGGAAAAATTCCTGCTTCAATAAGTAATCTTGCAGGTCTTGATTATTTAGAGTTGCCTTCAAATAAATTATATGGCTCATTGCCACAATCGTTTAGCAAGCTTAAAAATGTAAACTTTGTTGATTTATCAAACAATCAATTTACCGGCAATATTCCGGAAGGCTTTGGCAATAATGCTATGGGCGCTAAGTATTTTTACCTCAGTAGCAATCAATTTACAGGCGTTATTCCTGTTTCAATAATGAAAAATTATCAGTATGTTTATTTAGACCATAATCAGTTAACAGGCACTATTCCTGATTTATCACATGGTGCTGATTCCGGTGTTGCAATTAACGCTTTTGGTATTTTAGATTTATCTTATAACCGGTTATCAGGCAGCATTCCTCTTATACAGGCAAGCAGTTTAAATTTAAGCCATAATCAATTAACGGATTCTATTCCGCGTTTTAAAAAAATCAGTGACTTAGATTTAAGTTATAATCAATTAACAGGCGTAATACCCATTGACATACTGCATATTTCTGCAATAGAAAATTTTAATTTAAGCCATAACCGGCTAACAGGTGGCATTACCGGTTTTGGTAGTCTTACAGTTGCAGATTTCAGTTACAACCATCTAACCGGCACCATTCCTGATTCTGCTTTTAGTTTTGCTAATGTTATGGGTATTGCGGTTATTAATCTTAGTAATAATCAATTGAGTGGAGGTATTCCTGACATAAATGATTTAGGTTTAGTAACTTTAAATTTATCACATAACGCATTCACAGGAAAATTTCCTCATTTTAATGTTCGTTATTTTATATGTGATGAGGATGGCTGTTCAAATACTACTGAATTCAGGAATTTAAATCTTAGCTATAATCAATTAAGCGGATCAATTACAGATAATGTTTTCCCTGTAGATAATTATTATGATGCGCTGGCATTCTCACTGAACGATATTGAATTAGACCACAATAATTTTAATGATACAATACCGGCTGCTGTTGGCAACGCTTTGTACTTAAATAAATTAACTTTAAATAACAACCAGCTTACAGGTAAAATTCCCGCCTCAATAGGAAGTATAAAATACCTGCAGGCGCTTGCTTTATATGATAATAAACTAACCGGCCTTATTCCAAAAGAGTTTGGCAGGATTGACTCTTTACATTACCTCTATTTAAGCAATAATAAATTAACAGGTAGCATACCTGATTCTTTAGGTAACTTAAAAAAATTGTATGATGTAGATTTAGGTAATAACCAATTATCAGGTACCATTCCTTCAAGTCTTGGTAATCTTACTCTGCTTCGTTCTGTAGCTTTAAATAATAACTTACTTATGGGCACTATACCATCTTCGTTTAATAATCTTGTAAATCTTGTTTCTTTAAAGCTGCACTATAACCAGTTAAGCGGCACAGTGCCATCTTTAAAAGGTTTAAACAGATTAGCAAAATTATCTTTAAGAGAAAACAGGTTTACATTCAACGGGCTTGAACCTGTTCAACAGCAGTTTGGAAGCATTGCCTTATATTATAACCAGGCAGTTATTCCATTACATCAACATACAAATACACTAGCAGCAACAGCTGGCGGCACATTAGGCAATAACACTTACACGTGGTATAAAGATGGAACTGCTTATGCCATACATACCGGTGATTCAACTCTGCCTGTAACAGCAAACGGAAGTTATTATGTTACTGTTACCAATGCAGTTGCAACAGGGCTTACTTTATATAGTGATACATTAACTGCAACCGGCAATAAGCCGGCAACGTTAATCGCATTATATCCCAACCCTGCAAAAAGCAATGCCACTGCGTTGTTTAATGCAACAGGTAAGTATATGGTTGAATTGACGAATGCTTCAGGTAAAGTATTACAAACCATTACAGGCACATCAAG
>CAHJWK010000131.1 GCA_903642275.1 Chitinophagaceae bacterium | reverse complement strand
TTATAAAAATTTTAATGAATCATCAATAATATCAACACACTCCATTATTTGTTTTTGTGTGATGATGAGCGGCGGGGCAAAACGTATTTTATCACCATGCGTTGGCTTGGCCAGCAAACCATTTTCTTTTAAGCTCATACAAAGTTCCCAGGCGGCATCTTTATTTGCATGATTAATAACGATGGCATTTAATAAACCTTTACCCCTAATTGTTGATATGAAAGGTGATTGAAGTTTATGCAATTCTTCTCTTAACAACGCTCCCATCTTTTCAGCATTATCAGCCATGTTTTCTTCCTGTAACACTTTTAAAGATTCAATAGCAACCGCACAAGCCAGAGGATTGCCACCATACGTTGAGCCATGTTCACCAGCTTTTATATTCAGCATAATATCATCATTAGCAAGCACCGCAGATACAGGTAAAGTACCGCCGCTTAATGCCTTACCAAGAATTAAAATATCAGCATGCACATCTTCATGGTCGCAGGCCAGCATCTTTCCTGTTCTTGCTAAACCGGTTTGAATTTCATCAGCCATAAACAAAACATTGTAAGCTTCGCAAAGTTGTTTTGCCTTCGACAAATAATCATCATCAGGCACGCAAACGCCGGCTTCACCTTGTATCGGTTCAACTAAAAAACCCGCAACGTTTTTATCTTCCAAAGCTGTCTGCAATGCTTCAACATCATTAAAAGGTATGATAACAAAACCAGGCATATAAGGGCCGAAGCCATTATACGATTGTGCATCTGTACTAAAAGAAATTACTGTGCTTGTTCTGCCATGAAAATTATTCTCACATACAATAATCTTTGCTTCGCCATCTTTTATACTTTTTTTATTATAAGCCCAGCGACGGCAAAGTTTAATAGCTGTTTCAACTGCTTCCACACCGGTATTCATCGGTAACACTTTATCATACTGAAAAAAATCAATGATAAATTTTTCATACTCACCTAAAAGATTATTATGAAATGCACGTGAAGTAAGCGTAAGTTTTTGCGCCTGTTCAATCAATACATTAATTATGCGTGGATGGCAATGCCCCTGGTTCACAGCAGAATATCCGCTTAAAAAATCAAAGTATTTTTTCCCATCAACATCCCAAACAAAAACACCTTTTCCTTTTTCAAGAACTACAGGTAAGGGATGATAATTATGCGCACCAAAATTTTCTTCGAGTTGTAAAAAATATTGAGTTGTATTGGTTAATGTATGTGTAAGCATAATATTAATTTAATAAAGTAATGATTTGGAATGTAAGAAGATATAACTGAGCAGCAGATTGCCGTGAAACTTAGTGGTTAAGCAGGTCTAAATTATTGGAGAGAAAACACATTGCTTGCTATTCTGCATGCAAGGTAATAATTATTGCAATTGCTTTATTTAGATGGATTCATAAAACGATTTGTTTGTTTGTAAATTATTTCTGCGACTAATATGTTAATTATATAAATTATTTATCTTTAATAAGTTCACTTACAAAGCTCCCTTATGCGAAAAATCTTTTCCATAAGTAAAAAACAAACTACGATTTTACTTACACTACTGCTTTTATTAACAGCGGCTTTATGGTATTATTTAGACTATATACCCAGAAATGAACAGGAACTCGATGAACAGCATTTCAGGTGGTTGCGAAAGGCTGACGAAAACATAAGAGCGAAAATTGATGGAAACGATACGCTTCTTAGCAATTTATTGAATGTTTGTATAAATGAAGGTACAAAAAGCAAAAATGTTGAAGCCTATATTAATAGTTATACTAAAAACATAGATGGTGCATTAACTTATGCAGTTAAACCTATCAGTTCTTATTCAACAACAACTAACCCTCATAACATTTCTATTCAGTCAGCACCAGATACGGCCAGCGTGCAATTTTCTTTAAACTGGGATTCACTAACAAACAAACTAAGCCTTGAAGCCAGTAAAAATAAAAGCAGCCCCGGGTTAATGTATACGGTTAAGCTGCAATACCAATTTTCAAAATTCATTAACTCTTTGTTGATTCCACACTTGTTTGATCATTATGTGGTTTTTTATAAGGGAAATTATATCTACGAAGACTTTCATTCTGGACTCGGTTATAATGAAAAAGATGAAGACTCATTGCTAAAAACAGGCAAGGCAATGACGGGCGCAAACATCATTAAACAAAAAGTTGGTGGTGTAGATTATCAGATATTTTTTCAGCCAATTAATCTTTTTAATGGCAGAATAGTAGTTGCAGGTTTGCTGTCGCAGGATAAAATTAATACTGAAAAAAAACAATTACCTACAGGTGTTGTAATGCTATCTATCAGCATTGCATTAGGCATTTTGCTTTTTTTACCATGGATTAAAATTTATTTTCAGGGAAAATACGACAAGATAAATCTGAGAGATGCAGCACAATCAGTGGTAGTAACTAAACTGCTGATGTCATTAATTGTATTGCTGTTTTTTACTTACAATACCGCATATCGAAAATGCTGTGAAGATTCTAAACAACTGCTGGCAGATACTATCAGCACGGCTTTTGAAAAAGAAATTGAGATGGCAGACAAAAGCCTAATGAAGTTTGACACAATCATACACAATAACAAGATGTTTTATGATGTTGTTAATCTTAAAAAAAACAACGTAAAGTTTGCGAGAAATGGAGATATATTCAGCTCCAACAACTACAAAGATTTATTGCAGAAAGATTCCGAAATTAAAAACATCGGTCAAGGTTTACAATACATTGAAGTAAACTGGCTGGATAATACAGGAAGGCTTAAATATGGATGGGTAACTGCCAGTCAAAATAATCTGCATGCCAGTTACCAGGACCGTGATTACTTTAAAAATGTTTTGAAGGATAATACAATATCGTTAGACACGGCACCGGATACGCATTTTGTGATTGACCAGGTGATATCAAGAACTACCGGTGCTTTTAAAACCACAATTGCTAAAGAATCTCAGCTTGATACTTTAAAGGATGCGCAACACAGGGCAAAGGTGGTTGCTTTATCACTCATATTAAAGAGCCTTGATAGTGTTATAATGCCTGCAGGTTACAACTTTGCTATTATAACTGATGATGGTAAAGTTAGGTATCATTCAATAGCTGAACGCAATTTGAATGAAAACCTCTTAGATGAATTTTCAAACAAAGGCCAATTACAAAATGCGCTGTATGGCAGATTTAAAGAGGTTTTCAAAACAAAATATTATGAAAACGAAGATTCAGTATTAGTGCAGCCTATAAAAGGCCTTCCCTATTTTATTGTAATTATGGATGATCAGCGTTTTGCGGATGGCGTGCAGATGAAAACATTTTCTTTTACCTGGAGCATGACGATTATGTTTCTTCTTATTGTAATGATTGATCTTTTTGTGATTATTTCTGCTTCATCAAGGCGCTCTTTATTCAAAAAACAATACATTATTACAAGCTGGTTATGGCCAAGAGCTTGTTCACGCAATGAATACCGACTTGCAGCAATAGGCAATTGTATTTTGCTCGCAATGCTGGTGCTTTGCTTTCATCACTTTAATTATCTGTCTTATTTATTTTTATTGCTTTTCAGCATTCCGTTGTCAACAATTTTCATCAATTCGCTTTACCTGCATAAATATAATCGTGAAAAAAATAAAACGTATGTGAATTATAAAGTACGCTGTAACATATTCAGTATATCATTACTTGTTATAATTAATTTTTTTGCTTTTATTTTATTAGATACAGCTTACAAGTATGTTTTAATTTTTGAAGCATCTGCAATAATTATTGGTTATGTGTTACTGCGTTTTAATCCAAGCCTTTGGATGTTTTACAGATCATACATAGAATTCAAACAGCAGATATTACCACGTTTATTCAATAAAAATAAAAAGCATGAAGATGTGCCTCTTGCTAAAAAGAGCTACATCAATTCATATATATATATGATTTTTACAAGGTTGCTTATTACAAGCGGATTGCCTGTAATTTTCTTTTACACTGCTTCTTATAATTTTGAAAATAACTTGCTGGTTAAATACAGGATGTATGATTTTGAAACGCAGTTGCAACAAAAATTTATTGCAAAATCATTAACTGATAACCTAAATTATGCAGATGCTGTTTACACCGATGGCAAATGGATTAAAACGCTGAACAAGAATACAATGCCCTGCAACGATAATAATTATCTTTGCAATTTTAATATAAAGCCTCCCAAGCTTCCCAACTACGAGAAAAATGAAGCATCCCTTTTTAATTATTTTACTTTTTATATTTCAAGCACTTCGGGCGTTGATGATAATTTTTTTCACACTGCTTCAAATGATGGCTATTACAGATTCAATAATTTTTTTCATGATGTTTTACGTGACTCAGCCGAAAATCAGCTTTATGTAGATCAAAATACATTTACACCAGCATCAAAACAAAATCTTAAATACCTGAAAATAACTTCGCAAAACTTAAATTATCTTTTTCCAGGCCTGCAATATAGTGGATTGATATTTTGGTTATTTCTGGCGGCAGCCATGTTTATTTTCTTCATTATTCTGCGTGAAGTAATAAATAAAATTTGCTCTCTTAATCTTGAACCTATACCATTATTAAAAGATGTGAACACAAGTTTACGGCAGTTGCTTATTGCTAAAGATATTCCGCTGATTTGGGTTAACGGCGTTTTACTTGATGAACTACAAGCTAAAGTTGAAGCAAATATTGGCGCAGCAAATTCCATTACTGTTCTTGATTTTAATAATATAAAAATTAGCGATAAAAAGCCTGAAAGTTTAAGCCTTCAACAGATGAATGAAAATAACTATTTATTCTCTGTTAAACCGGCTAAAGAGACGGAAACTGACTGGAGCAAAATAAAATCAGATGCGCTCGCCAGCGAATCAAAATTTTTTATACTACTGCATTTTGAAACTAATATTGACAATGAAAAAATTAATGAAGAAAAATTAAGCTGCATACAACCACTTATAGACACCGGCAAAAAAATTATTATTATTTCACACATGCATCCGTTGCAGGTGCATGAAAGGCTTAGCTTTAACAGGGGTACAGCCGAGGCAATAACAAATGAAGTTACTACAAAGCTTATAACTTTAATTCTTAAAAATTTATCTGTTATTACATTACCGTTAGTTAAAAATACATATAATGAAAACGATACTAATCAACTTTTAAAGAACAACAGTAATATTAGCGACGTAATGCTTTCGTTTCTCAATCAGGAAACAAAATATACTAAATTTTTAAACTCGTTGCGCGACACTTTAGTAATACAATTGCAGGCATTGCCTAAAGGATTACAAAAATTTAAAGAAGATAAAAGTGTATTAAGAACTCAAATGCTTGCCTGCAATTTTTATTTGGGTATCTGGCGTACTTTGTCCTCAGAAGAAAAATTTGTACTATATGATCTTGCGGCAGACGGACTTGCTAACATATGCAACACCTTTGTGATAAGCCAGCTTTTAAGTAAAAATCTTATAGAAAAAAAAGAAGGGCGGCTATATATTTTCAATAAAAGTTTTAGAAATTTTATTGTAAGCGACGTAGATAATAAAGAAATTACACGCCTGCAATTATTGCATAAAAAACATAGCAACTGGAGCAATTTGCAAACACCACTCCTGTTGTTTGTAATTGCTATTTTTATTTTTCTTGCCATAGCACAGGAAGGACTGTACTCTAAAATAATTGGCATTATTACTGGCATGGCAGCAGGCATACCTGCATTGCTTAAAATAATGTCAATGGTAGGCCCGCAAACGTATAAGTCTTCCAAAAAAGAACAGTCAGAATAACTTATGTACAACTATTTATTTATTGCAAAAACCATCTATCAGTTTTAATATAAATCTTAGATGCTTATGTTCTTTGCATTATTTGCTGGCTTGCATAATTGTGTAAAAAAATATAAATAGAAGTCTTTATCTTATTGCTTTACTTCGTTTTCTATGAAATACCTGCTTGTAATTTCAACTGCAATTCTTTTTGTATCATGCATCCAGATTAAAAGAAAAATAGATGGAGTGAAACCGCATGCTGATTCAACGGCAAATATTGTTAATGACACGTCAACATCAAAAATAAATACATTTCATACCAACCCCGGAGATGTAATAAAATATGCGGAAACCTTAATCGGCACACCTTATTTATACGGCTCAACTGATCCGCAGCTTGGTTTTGATTGTTCCGGTTTTATAACATTTGTGTTCAATCATTTTAATATTACGGTGCCGCGTTCATCAGTTAAATTTACCAATGCAGCACCGGAAGTGTTTCTGAAAGATTCCAAACCAGGTGATGTAGTTTTATTTACAGGAACTGACAGCAGTGAACATGTTGTAGGACACATGGGGATTATAATTGCACACGATGATATTCAAACATTATTTATTCATTCATCCTCAGGTAAAGCAAATGGAGTTACAATCACGCCATTGAATGATTATTATATGAGCCGCTTTGTAAAAGTGATAAGAATTTTTCCGGAGAATAATGAGTAACGTTACTTAGCTGACAAGCCGTATTTTGTTTTATAACGTTCGTACAATTGCTTTTGCTTGTTGTCAAGATTTATCTGTCTTCCTTGTATAAAAGCATAACTGATATTATTGGTCTTTATGTCAAGCAAGTCTCCATCGCTTACAATTATGTTAGCATCCTTTCCCGGCTCAAGTGAACCGGTTTGCTTATCAATACCTAAAATTTTAGCAGTGTTTAAAGTTATCGCCTGCAGCGCCTGTTCTTTTGTTAAGCCAAAACCAACAGCAACACCAGCATTAAACATTAGGTTTCTGCCGCGGTTCATTTCATCAAAATCATTAATACAGTATAATACACCAGCCTGCTGTAACAGGTAGGGCAGCTTTGCGTACGTATCAACATCATCATCCTGCATTACGGGCAGTGTGTGCATTTGGTCAAGTACTACAGCTATGTTGTTTTGCTTAAGATAATCTGCAATTTTATAACTATCACTGCCACCTTCAATCACTGTACGAAAATTAAATTCTTTTGCAAACTCAACCGCAATCATCATTTCATTCACCAGATCACAATGCACAAAAAATGTTTGTGTTTGATTAAATAAACCTTTTACTGATTCAAACTTAATATTGGTTTGTGCATGAGTTGATTCATTAAAGTATGCTTTCGCTTCACGAAAAAAAGTTCGCACATTATCAATTTGCTTATATGCATCTTTTAATACATCATCATTTGATTTTTCGGATGAAGTTGGTATAAGCTGCGGCATGCGAAAATGAATTCCGTTATCCATTTTATATATAGCATCCTGCCAGTTCCATGCGTCGAGCTGCATAATAGATGATGTGCCACTTAGAATGCCGCCATTTGGCACAACCTGCGCCAGCAAAACGCCATTACTGCGAACTGTGTTTATAACTTTTGAATCTGTATTATAAGCAATAAGCGAACGCACATCAGGGTTTAAATCACCTAATTCAGATTCGTCATGTTCAGAACGAATTGCACCGATTTCCTCTAATCCCAAATAAGAATCGGCTAATATCAACCCAGGATAAATTTGCTTGTCGCTGCAATCAACAACCTTTGCATCAGCAGGCGCTGCATTACTGTTAACGCTGGTGATTTTCCCGTTTGAAAAAACAATTGTCCCATCATTAATTACATCACCGTTGCCAATGTGAACGGTTGCATGGGTAAGCGCAACAGTGCCGCTTTGTGCAACTGCCGGTAACACGTTTGATTGTGAAAAAGATTGTATTGAAATAATGATGGATAATAAAAACAGTAGTTTTTTCATGCCGGTATTTGAGTAACAAATGTAATTGGTTTGATGCATGAATGATAAAACTTTTTATCAAAAACCTAATACATCATTCATTCCAAAAACTCCTTTTTTGCCAATAACAAATTTTGCAGCCTGTAAAGCGCCGGCTGCAAAGCCAGTGCGATTGTGAGCTATATGAATAATTTCAATATCATCGGCTGCAGAATGATACAAAACTTTATGCGTGCCGGGAACATTATCAATGCGCTTACTAATTATCTGCAACTGGTTGGTATCAACAGTTTCTTTATTAACCCATTCTTTTTTTGAAGTAATTTTTTTCATGATTTGTTCTGCAATAGTTATAGCCGTTCCGCTTGGCGCATCTTTCTTTTGGGTATGATGAATTTCCTCAATGTTCACTTCATATTTATTGCGATTATTCATCAATGATGCGAGGCCTTTATTTACTTCAAAAAAAATATTTACACCAATACTAAAATTGCTGGCATATAAAAAACATCCTTTTTTTTGTTTACAATAATCTGTTACTTCATTCCCTTGTTGCAACCAACCCGTAGAGCCACATACAACCGGAACACCAGCATCAAAACACTTTTTTATATTTTCAACTGCACTATGTGGATTTGTAAATTCAATGGCAACATCAGCCTGTTTAATATTATCAGCTATAAATATTTCTTTGTTTGATGATGTAATTCTTAAAACTATCTCATCACCATTTTCCAAAGCAAGGGTTTCAATAGCTTTTCCCATTTTGCCATAACCAATTAATGCAATTTTCATATTTAACGTGAGTTCAGGATAAGGAAAATAAAGAAGTAAAAAAAGTACTTTGTTTAGTCAACGAAGTACACTACCATTTTGATACTCAAAAACACTTTTATACTTCGAGATAAAGTTATAGAAATCTTTATTTCGGCTAAGATTTTTGTATAGAATTTTCAAGTTACACTCAGCAGTTTCATTTAGAAAATAAAGCACAGAATTAGATTAGTAATTGTAATAGTGGCAGCATTAAGAAATGCTATTGCTGTATAAATTTTATTATTTATCTTCAATTACATAATTATTTAATAATAACTTTTTAGGAAATTTTATTTTTCTATTTCATACTGTTTCCTTCAAATGGTCACTTTTTTAAATTTATTGAAATGAGTATTCATAGCCTTCTCAAATTTTGAAAAAAAGCTTACAACTGATGCAAAAAATAAACTCTGTTTGTATTATTGATGATGACAGCATTATTCATTTTATGCTAAATAAAACCATACAACTATCAAATTATGTAACAGATGTTCTGGATTTTTATAATGGAGCTGAAGCGTTAAGCTTTTTAATTGAAAATGCAAATAATACATACCTGTTACCTGATATAATTTTCCTTGATATTAATATGCCGGTAATGAATGGGTGGGAATTTATGAATCAATACATGAACATCAAATATTCACTGCACAAAAGTATAGTAATCTACATTACCACTTCTTCCAGCAATACAAAAGATTTAGAAAATGCAAAAGAGATAACTGATATACGGGAGTATATAGTAAAGCCATTGTCAGTACAAAAGCTTAACAGCATTTTTGAAGTATGCGAGCTTTAATAATGACCAAAGTCAATAGTATAATTAGTACACAAAAAGAATTATATAAATAATAATATCTAACTAAAGCCTTAGAAAGATTTTTTGAGTATCAGTTGCCAAACTAATTATAACTGTTGACTGCATTTAAACAAAAAAGTCCCGCTGTAGAACGAGACTTTTATTTCTATTAAAACACTTTTTAATTTTCTTCTTCTTTCTTCAATTTTTCTTTTATTTCTGCAAGTGCACTAAGATCTCCAAGCGTTGTTTTTTCAACTTTGCTTTGAATAGTCTTTACAGCTTTGCGTGCTTT
>CAHJWK010000130.1 GCA_903642275.1 Chitinophagaceae bacterium | reverse complement strand
AGGATCATAAAACGTGACTTCTGTTTTTTTCTTTACATATTCGTAATCACCACGCCGCGGATAAGAATCACCCATGCCACTTTCATATAAACCGGAACTGCCTGTAAGTGTCAGTGATTTTATTTTTTCTGGATGTTTTAAAATATGCACTAATGCAATATGGCCGCCAAGTGAATTGCCTAATAAATGATAATCTGTATAATTTTTTTTCTCAATAAACTTGTTGATGTATTTGGCAAAACCACTTACCGATGTGTGCAGCAGGTCAAGCTCAAACATAGGCAGCATTGGCACTACAACACGATAACTTTTTGTAAAATGATTTATGATATCCCGAAAATTACTGAGTGCACCAAAAAGACCATGCAGTAAAATCAATACTTCACCTTCACCTTCTTCTATAAATTTAAACTTATCTAACTTCTTTACTTCGTATTGCATTTTATAAATGTAATCTGTTGCAAATGTACAATAGCCATACACTGCAATACGCTAAAATAATATTATTTAAATTATTTGAACCAAGTATAACATTAAGCTGTGTGCTTAGCGATGTTGTTGAAAAAATCTGAAAGTTGTTGAAAGAGATTTTTAAATACAGGTATAACTGAACCTATAATATCAACGATTTTAGGGCCGAATGGTTCGATAAAATTGTACGTATGGGAAGCACTGATTGTTGAAGCATTTATAATTTCCATTCTTGTAAGATAAAAAAGAATAACGCTGTAAACCGAAATATACAACAGTACAAACAAACATATTCCTGCTGCTTTATCAAGGAAACCGAGAGCAACCATTTTCACAGAACGTTGAATAATGCCGGCTATCAACCTTACAAGTATAACTACACAAATAAGCACCAGTACGAAAGATATCAATGGCAACCATTGCCTGCCTGAAGTAAATAAATGCTGCAACCTTTCAGCAACAAGATAAGAAAGCTTCATGGCGGCAACAACACCTATAATTATGGCAAGAAAAGAAAATATTGCAACAATAAATCCGCGGCTTATGCCCTTAAAAACAGCAATGGCAATCAATATAAAAAAGATAACATCAATTATCATGTTTTAATGCTTGCAGTACAAACGAACAATAATACAATCTATTATAATATTATATTATGCAAGCAATTCTTTAACTGAAGCTGAAATGGCTTTACCATCTGCTTTACCTGCAAGTTGTTTAGTGGCAACGCCCATTACTTTTCCCATATCTGCAGGTGATGATGCACCAACTTGCTGAATAATACTTTTTAATATTTCTTTAAGCTCTTCGTTGCTTAATTGTTTGGGTAAAAACTTTTCTATGATAGCAATTTCTTCTTTTTCTTTTTTAGCAAGGTCATCCCGGTTTTGTGTACGGTAAATTTCAAGTGAGTCTTTACGCTGCTTCATCATTTTCTGCAGCATTTTATTTTCAACATCATCGGTTAATTCGCCGTTTGCTCCGGGCTCTGTTTTGGCTTTTATAATCTCCGCTTTAATGGCACGCAAGCCACGTAATCCTGCTTCATCTTTTGCTTTCATAGCATCTTTCATATCTGCCATAACTTTTTGTTCGAGATTCATATTTTAAGTTTTCGAAGTCCGAAAGTCGGTAAAGTATTAAAGCCTGCAAATATTTTTTACTGCTTAGTATAAGGTGATATATAAATAGCAACAGTTATTTATTTCTTTTTAGTTAAATGAATGCCTGAATTCCAGTGGTGTTAGTTTGGTTTTTGTTTTGAATAATTTGCTGAACGATTGCAGGTGCTCAAAGCCTAAACCGTAAGCAATTTCACTTATGGATAACTCAGTGGTTGATAATTTTTCTTTCGCTTTTTCTATTAGTTTATTATGGATGTGCTGCTGGGTGTTTTGCCCTGTTAATACTTTAAGTAGGCTTCGCAAATAATTAGATGATATGTTTAATTTCCCTGAAATATATTGAACCGTAGGTAAGCCTTTGCCTGTTAAGCCGTCATCATTGAAATAAAGTGTGAGCAATTCTTCCAACCTGTTTAGAATGTCGTGGTTAGTTATCTGGCGTGTAATAAACTGGCGCTGGTAAAATCTTTCCGCATAATTGAGCAGGGTTTCAATTTGTGAAATGATAATACTTTGACTAAACTTATCAATGTTCGAATGATACTCCTGCTTGATATTCTGAATGATATTGTTGATTGTTGCTTCTTCTTTTTCTGAAAGAAACAGCGCTTCATTTACCGAATAATCAAAGTATTCATAATGCTTAATGTTTTTTGCCAGCGATGTATTCCAGAAAAAATCCGGATGAATTAATAAAATCCAGCCGGAAGGTTTTGATACTTCATTGCCATCGCCTTTAACGCGGTTAAAAACCTGGTTGGGTGCTATGAAATACATAATGCCTTCATCAAAATCATACTCCTGTTGCCCGTATTTCATTTTACCTGTTATACCCCGTTTTATAGAAACAGAATAAAAATCGAATATTACACCTGCTGAATTATCATCAGGCAAATCCTGCATCTTAGAATAATCTATTACACTTATCAGCGGATGTTCAGGCTGCGGCAATCTCCGCAACCTGTGAAACTCCGTTATCGTTTTTATCCTTACCGGCTTTGCGTTTTCCATGTTATAATATTTTATAAAAGCGTTCCGCCTGATACTTCAATGCGTTGCCCGTTTATCCACTTAGCATCTTCTGTGCATAAGAATGCAACTACGCTGCCAATATCATCCGGCAAACCAACACGCCCTAAAGCTGTTATGGCTGCTACCTGTGCGCTTAATTCTTTGTTATCTCTCACATGCCCGCCACCAAAATCGGTTGCAATAGCTCCGGGCGCTACTACGTTTGCTGCAATCTGGCGTGCACCTAATTCTTTAGCAAGGTATCGCGTAAGCACTTCAACAGCGCCTTTCATAGAAGCATAAGCCGAAGAACCGGGAAATGAAAAGCGTGCAAGCCCTGATGAAACGTTTATGATACGTCCGCCATCATTCATTAAAGGCAATGCTTTTTGTGTAATGAAGAATACGCCTTTATAATGAATATTTAATGCCGTATCAAATTGTTCTTCCGTAGTTTCTGCAAAAGGAGCATACAGTGCTGTGCCTGCATTGTTGATTAAAAAATCAAAATGCTCTGTATTAAAAGTTTTGCTTAATACATCTTTTACCTGCACATAGAAAGCATCAAAACTTTTTATATCACCGGCATCCAATTGCAGGGCTGCCGCTTTCTGACCAGCTTTTTCTATTTCTGCAACTACTGCAAGCGCCTCATCTTTTTTACTGTTATAAGTAAGTATCACATCAATACCTTTTTTGGCAAGATTTATTGCCATATCTTTTCCTAAGCCACGGCTGCCGCCTGTTACCAATGCAATTTTATTTGTTGTGCTCATGTTATATATTTTACTTGATTGAATTAAATTATTGTTGATTATAAACTGCTGCAAAATTTTTTGCAAAATCTGTAAGCTTTACTTTGCCAAACGCAGGCTTATGCTGGTTGTAGTCGTCATACAAATGGTTTCTCCTGCCAATATTCATATCTGCATAACCTTTTGCTGCTTCAGGGTTAAAGCCTGCAGATAATAAACTGTTTAGAAATTGTTCATCGGGAGCAGTTATCCATTTTAAACCCGGCTTGCCAACAGCATTTCCTAAAATGCCTGCAACTTCATTTGGTGAAACTTCATCGCTTGCTATATAACGAACGGTTCTTCCTTCAAATGGTTTTTCTATTTCTTCTGCAACAATCGCTGCAATATCCAATGGAGAAACCCAAGGCTCTTTTTCATCACCACCATAGTTCTGAAAGATTGCATTCTGCGCTTTTATGGTTGGTATAAATGCAAACATGTTGTAGTAAAACCCAACAGGCCGCATAAACTTTATATATACATCACCCGGTAATTGTTTTAACAGGTTTTCTATTTTATGATGTATTGCCAACATGCCGACACCTTCGGTAGTATGCCCGCCAATGCTGCTTAGATGTATGATGCGTTTTATACCTGATTGCTGAACAGCTTTTACATACGCATGACCAAAGTTTGTACAGTAAGCTTCGATATCCAGCTTTTGGTCAAAGAAATTAAACGGTGGTTCCATAAGATACACTATGTCCGCACCTTTAAAAGCCTTTGCAAGAAAACCAGCGTCATCAATTGAACCAATTGCCGCTTGTGCTCCGATTGCTTCAATATCTTTTTGCTTGTCAGCTTTACTGCTGATCACTGTAACCGAATGCCCTTTTTTTATTAAGTCTTCTGCCAGTGGTTTGCTAATGTGCCCTAACGAGCCGGTGAGTACGATATTCATATTTGTGTTTTTGATTATGCAAAGGTGCACAACAACCCAAAAACAGATTTAGTTAAACCGCTTTTTTGTTTAGTTAAAAGAAACGATTAATTGAATAATAGGTTGTAAAGACAGTAAAGTAATTAAATCAGTAAGCGCCGAAAATTAGTAAAGTATTCATGCCGGCAGGATTTGTTATATTTAACAATAAACCCTTTTCTATTACTATACTTTAAATCTTATCTGTACCATGTTCGCTGCTTAACCATACCATGTTCGCTGCCACGGCGGTGTGAGACGAACATGGTACGAAAAAAACACCTGTATAAAACTCATGCGCAAAAGCCTTAGTGGCTTACAGGACAAACAAAAAACGTTTAGCGCTTTGCCACAGTTGCTCCATTTATTACTTTAGTATACCAATTCAACTAACGTAATTCAATTATCCTGTTTACAAACCTTTAAATATGCTTACCAAAACAATACCTGCGGCCAAACATGTTGCTGCGCGTAAACAAAAGGAAAACAGTAATAAGCCGGTAACCGAACTTAAGCTAGTGCCTTTGAACAGCCAGCTTACAGACTGGTGCGATAAAGAGTTTATACAAACTTCACTGAAAGTAAAAGATGGCGCTTTAAAAAACTGGCGCAAGAAAAATGAATTACCTGGAGCACACTTAATGGTAATATTTTTTACTACAAGCCTTCTTTTATAAAAGAGCTGGAAGATAACCAGCGTGGTAAAATGTGAGTTGGGGTTTGCATGCTTATAGTTGTACGTTGACGCAGGGTCTCATGCTGCGCACAACAACTATGCAATGAAGACCCTGGCTACGACTAAAAGACCCTACTACGACAAAAGCTGACGAACACCAACTGATAGCAAAAACATTCAACGCATCGTTGCTTAACAGGAGATGGTGGTGGAAGATTAAGAAGTGATAGTTGAGGAGTTAAGAAGAATCAATAACTTAATAAACTCAGGGTCTCAGCTTTGTTCATGGCTTTGCTTTGAAGACCCCGCTATGAGAAAATAAACGGTGGCTAGTTACAGGTTTGCAATTTAGCATTTACACTTCTTTCTATATTTTCAAATAGTATAATATCCGCTTCTTTTCCCTCATTCAATGTTTCACTCAGTATGTCGGCAGCATCGTAGTAACTTAAACATTTAGCAAGCGAGATCATGCTTACGTACGAAGCAATTTCATAATGCTTCAACATTTGAGCGATAAATAGTAAACCCGCATCGCGTACAGCAGAGCCGTCGTCTGTAGCACTGATTGCTTATTTCCCGCATTAGTAATGCCTTCAAGTATTTTGCACTTTTTAATACCAAGCTCTTCTCCGGCAACACTAAATACTTTATACAGGCGTGTTATGTGTGTTCGCGTTTTGTCCCAATGTTCACTAAATGCTTCGCGTAGATGGCTTGATGAGGCCGCATCGGCGAGGTCTGGTAAAACTTTAAGTAATTTCTTTTCAGCCCAATACAAAGTTTTAAGATTGTTACTGAATACTCACGTACTGCAAATTCATTCTGTCTTTTCATAATTATTTTCAGAGGTTTAGTAAAAGAATAAACAAAATCATTCAACATAAAAGCTACAGTAACAGAATATAAAAACGCCGGGTAATAAACTGAGGAAGTTTAAACGGGTAAGATGAAAGATAGTCAGCCAATTTTATGCCAGCCGTTTGTTGAGTGAAGTCTGCTGTTGGAAAAAATAAAATGCGGTGCAGGTGATTAAGCGGCAACTAATTAAAAAGTTAACGTTATATAATAAAAACCTGATTGATTTGAATGATTTATACGAACAGGCATTTACTAAATTAAACATATTGGTTTATAACGCAGGGTCTCGTACCCTCACTCATAACCTTTAACGAAGACCCCCCGCTACAACAGAAAACTATAAGAAACTTGCATAAACATATTGAAAAAGCAGAACAACATAGGAATGGTCATGAATTAATACTGACTGAAAAGACTGTTGCGAAAATATTTTATATGCTATACAAATAGTCTGATTTTGTTTAAGACAATACCACGCATTAAGGCATCTTATTTGAGTATTTTAATTCAAACCCTGTTAAAATGGAACTTTATGAATTTAAAAAACAAATCCACGAATTGCGTTTAAGGTTAATAACCGCAACGCATGATTTTAGAAACGCAATAATTAAGAGAGATTATGGTAAATCCATAAAATTTAATAATGATATAGTTAATATAATTTATATTATCAATCAGAAAATTGAAGATTTCGAACAGGAAATTATACTGCATTCTTAGTTCTATAGGAAATCGTTTGCAAACACATGTGATAAATGATTTAACACATAGGAATGCGCGTGAATTTGTGTTTATTGAAAAGATTTGTTGCGAAATGTTTTCATATACTATAAAAACAGCCTAATTTGTTTAGCTTGTTTTGTTGGAAAGATGTGGGTGAATGTTTAACGCATGGTCCTTTAGCAGGAGACGATGCCGTACATTAAGAAGTAATGATTGAGGAGTAAAAGAAGAACAATAACTTAATAAACGCAGGATCTTAGCTGCGCACAACAGCTTAGCAATGAAGACCCTGCTACGACTAAAATAATTTAGATTGTACACATAACATTGCACAGCCCTTTTAGCCAGCGCAGATTAACCTTACAAAGAGATTGTGCGGAGAAGGGAAAAGCAAGGCATAAGTAGCTATACTTAAAGCCCTTCGACTTATACCTGGCAAGATGGGGGACATTGCGGAGAAAAAAAATTGCCGGAAAAAACATGAAGGGAAAGTTGTAAGTTAGTTTTAAATTAGGAATGATGATGGTATGTTAACGCAGGTTATTGTACCGCTTACAATAGCATGCGGTAAAGCTTAGGTACAACATAAATTTGAATTACAGTATGGAATCAATTCTTTCTGCAGTTATAGCTGGTTTTTTTTCACTTGTGGGAATATGGTATCAGAATTATTTGAGCAGAAAAGCAAATAATATCTCTGCAAATGTTACATCCGTTTTTCAAACATCATTGAAACCTGGTGAAAAAGAACTGCTTCCATTACAACAAAATAACAGATCGCAGCTAAGAATATTGTTTACAATACTTATTGCACTATTACCTTGGTTAATATGGAAAATTGTATTACAGAGTTTGGTTAAAACTGTATATAAGCACATGGATGCTTATGCCAAAATAATGATTGCCTATTTTCTTACATGGATTATCATAACAATTATTGCAATTGTCAGCGGCTGGACTTTAAAAACAGTTTTTGAAAAGCTGATTCTCATTATTTCATCTATCTGTCTTTTGTATTGGTGTATATGGATGATTATTGTACACCACGTTATGTGAGCAGGCGATATATTCGCTATACCTTACTTGGATTTCTTGATATAATTGATGCGGTCATAGTAAAAATTAATCCTGCAATAAATGAAATGCCCGCAAGTATCACAAGCTTGTAAGCTGTTAAAGCAAGTGATTGAAAATTGTTTTGCTGATAAACCGCATTGCCTGCTGCAAGAGAAATAGCGGCCAAACCAATACCACAAAAAATAATTGAAAGCATAAACAAACACCATCCAATAATTACAACTAACCTTTTATACTTAGTGGTTTTTTGGAAATCAAAAAATTTTTCTGCGAAGTTTAATGAAAATACAAGCACTGCAGTTACAAGCGTAAGGAAATGTAAACACAAATCTTTTGTCTCCGGATAATTATATTTTAAAAATAATTCAGCATCAGTCATGATTCTTTTTTAAAGTATAGATAAAGTTAGTTGTTATATTATTTACCAGGAGATGATGCCAGATAGTAAAATTGAGCGTTATACTCCGTTACTGTCATGCGCCTGCCTTAAGCTCATTGCTTTGTGAGAAGATATTGTGAAAAAGTAAAAGGTGAAACAGCGAACTGGACAATTGTAAAAAACATTCAACACATCGTCCCTTTGCAGGAGACAAAGCTTGATTATATTTATCACAATCCCTTAGCTGAATGATGGCAATTATGCACCAATCCGGTTGACTATTATTATTCTTCCGCAAAGTTTTATGAAGCCGGAATAAATGAATTTGGATTTCTTAAACATCTTATGGATGTATTTTGAAAAGATGTGGTTCATGCGACACAAACCAAGGCAGAGGTCTCTTTGCAGGAGAGGATGCCGGACATCAAAAGCGTTATAAAAAAAGCCGGTTGTTAACCGGCTTGTTATTTATGATTTCTTCTTTACGGAGTCTTGTTTATTAGCCTTATATCTCATATCCGGTTTCCCGCTTTTAGTTAACGGACCTTTTGGTGTTTTGTTTTCTTTATACCGTTTATCCGCCGTGCTATCTTTTTTAAGGTGCTTTGTTGCAGGCGTTTGTGTTTGAGGAGTTTGCGCGTTTACCTGCGAAAAAGTGCCAAAGCTGAATATAGCCAGCATAAGCATTACAATAACTTTTTTCATATGATTAATTAATTTTTTGTAAAACTAAGTTATTCTGTTTTACGCAAGTTTTGTTTTCAGCATAATTATATAACCGCTTATCTTTATACCATTAACTTTTAACAACTAACCATTAACTTACAACAATGGAAAAGATTATACACGAAGGCAGGAATGTAAAACACGTACGGCAAAGGCTGGGTATTAAGCAGGATGCTTTAGCCATTGAATTGGGTGATGACGAGAACCAGAAGAAAATATCTTATAGAAGGTAAAGAAACCATTGAACCGCAGATATTAGATGAAGTTGCCAAAGCTTTAAAAGTGCCGGTAGAAGCGATTAAGAATTTTGATGAAGAGAAGGCAAATAATTTTTCAATTCATTTCACGATAACAGTGCATTTAATTATCAATGTAGAATTAACCCGATTGATAAAATGGTTGAGTTGTATGAAAGATTGATTAAAGAAAAAGAAGCGATGATTGAGGAGTTGAGAAAAATGATGGGCAAATAAAGCTGCGACGCCTTCTACGCTCATTGACTTTAAAACGACATTGCGGAGAAGAAAAATAACGGAAGCCAGTTAGTACATGTAAATGTTATATAATAAACTCATCTTTCTCTTGTATGGCTTATAATTATCCATTAAGGAAAGATCAATTTTACATCCCAACTATTTCCTACTTTCTTTCCTTCATTAAATGCCCAGCTTACAGTACCATTATTATAACCGTTATGCTGATACCATAAAAGATCGTTGTTATTGTTTATTGCATAAATAGTTCCCGTCCCGGTTGAAAACACCTGCTTAAAATTCCAGCCATGACCTATGTTGGTACCGGTTGATTTTGCCCAGTTAGAACTTCCATCTGCAAAACCATCATGACGATACCAAAACAGATCTCCTTCATCATTAATGGCATAAATAATCCCGTTACCGCCTGAAAACACCTGCTTAAAATTCCAGCCATGACCTATGTTGGTACCAGTTGATTTTGCCCAGTTAGAACTTCCATCTGCAAAACCATCATGACGATACCAAAACAGATCTCCTTCATCATTAAT
>CAHJWK010000129.1 GCA_903642275.1 Chitinophagaceae bacterium | reverse complement strand
GCTAAAAAAGGAAAAAAATAAATTTTCTTTTAAGCTGATAAGATTAAGTCTTCCGAAATTTTGGGAGACTTTTTTATTTATACAGTTTGCTGATTTGTTTGTTCTTTCTTAAATAAAGAATTGCAGTAAATATAATCAGCAACCAAACAATTGCAGATGCAATAGTTTCAATGGGTTTGCTTTTATAAAATGATGAAGGTTTAAATTCAAAGCGTATAGAATGATTACCTGCCGGAACTGATAAGCCTCTTAAAACATAATCCGTTCTAATAATCGGAGTTTCTTTATCATCAATGTACGCTTTCCATCCGCGGTCATAATATATTTCACTAAATACTGCAAAACCGTTAGTGTTGCTTTTGCTTTTATAAATAATTTCATCATTATCATTTTTAACAAGTTGAATTTTTGCAGTGCTGTCAAATAATGGTGTTGTATTAATCTTGCTTTTTTTATCTTGTTCAACAATAGCAGTATCAGCAGGATTATTTTTATCAAGCGCTTTCATCGCAGCCGCATCATCGTTTACAAATTCAACATGCTTTATAAACCAGCAGGCACCTAATGCCGTAGGGTTTTGTTGTACTTCTTCTGCACCTTGAGCACCTTTTGTAATTACATATTTTGCATTAAGCATGTTAAGCACATTAATGTTTAATTTATTGCTTAACTGATACGTAATCAAATCTTGGTAAATGGCAAGTTTCGCCGGATGATAACCACCAACAGAATTATGAAAATAAGATGTCAGCGCATCATTGAAAACATCTGCACTTAAGTTTAATACACGATAATAACCGGTATCCTGTAATATTTGCTGGCTTTGTGCAGATGGTGTAAAATTTTGTTCATCCTGGTCATCTTTAGATTGAAATGAATCATCATTTAAATATCTTTTGCCTTCAGCTAAAACATCAATAGAACTTAACAGCAATACAGCAATGATTGCATACTGTGCTTTGATTTTATTTTTTATATATAACCATAAACTTGCAAACGCAAGTGCTATAAAAATAAATGAACGGATTATATCTGAACCAAACAAAGATTGCCTGTCTTCTTTTAAAGCGTTATAAGCAGATTGAAATGAAGCTGCCTGGTTTTTATCTGTCTGCTGGTTGATGGCGTTTTCTATCTGGCTTCCCTGTGCACCTTTATAATCAAAGCTGGAATACATCATTAATAAAATTAAAAACACACCAAGCATTACCAAACCTGACAGCTTTAGCTTCTTCAATAAATATGTTTTATCTGTTTCAATAAAAAATACCTGTTGTAATGCAATTACAGATAACAATGAAAATAATAGCTGTGGAATTACAAGCGTATATGTTGGTACTCTAAACTTATTATATAAAGGCAAATGATTAAAAAGAAAATCGTTGAATGCAGGAAAATTTTTTCCCCAACTCATCATGATAGCAAGCACACATGCAATTAACATCCACCATTTATCAGTACGTTTTAAGTAGATCATTCCAAACAAAAACAGAAAGCAAATGATGGCACCAAAGTAAACTGGCCCTGAAGTAAATGGTTGCGAACCCCAGTATAATCCTCCTAACTGGCTGCCTGTTTGTTTGGCAAAATTTGCTGCGTCATCTTCTGAAGCACCTTGTAATATTGCAACCTTCGCAAGATGAGAATTTTTACCAAGTTCGTTTACACCCGAAACTCCACCATATACGTTAGGCGTTAGAATAGAAAATACTTCAGGTTTTTCAAAGCTCCATTGAAATGCATAATCAATCGGCAAGCCTGTTGCAGCAGCATTATCTTTTTTGGTCGAATCTAAATTCAACACACCATTACGCATCGTAGCTTTTGAATAATCAAAAGTTGTTGCAATTATTACAAGATTTGAAGCAATACCTACAACACCAGTTATAGCAAGTATTGTAAACGATTTTATAATGTGCGTAAAATCTTTGGCACGTATCCACTCAATCAAATAATAGATTGTCATAAAGCCGGCAACAATTAAAAAATAATATGTAACCTGCAAATGATTCATTGCCACCAGAAGGCTGGTAAACACTGCGCATAACGTTGCACCAATCAAATACTTTTTTTTATAAACAAGTAGTATCGCTCCAAGCAAAGCAGGCATATAAGCCATTGCCTGCACCTGCGTTTCATGACCAGCAACAACCAATATGGAACTGAATGACGCATAAGCATAAGTAAGCGCACCTAAAATACCCAACCTGTAATCAACGCCATATACCTGGCTTAAAAAATAAAATCCCATGCATAATAAAAAGAAGAACATGAAAGGCTTTCCAAGAAATAAAGAAAAGATTAAATGCAGGTAAATTAAGTTGAAAGGATTTTTTGGATCCATGGCAATCTGGTAGGCAGGCATACCGCTGAACATGCCATTTGTCCAGAGCGGATAATGGCCATGTACATCATTATACTTCATCGAGTTTTCAGCCATGCCTTTCCAGTGTATTACATCGCCTTGTTGTAAAACTTTACCTTGCAGTGCGGGTTTGCAATACACTAAAGCCACAATTAAAAAAACACCCACAGCAATAAGATGGGGTATTAATTTTTTCCAGTTAATTGTATTCATCTGTTCATGATTATTTTTAATTGTGAGATGGAATTCGCCAAAAATTATCTATTTGAGTTGAATTGGCTCATTTCATGAATCAAATTAAGAGCGGCAAACCTACAAAAATGTAAGAAGTTCATTTGCTAAATACTTTGCGGAACCTTGCCAGGTATTTTCCTATCATGTCAAACTCAATATTTACAACTGAACCTTTTTTTATTGAATGAATATTTGTATGCTGATATGTATATGGAATGATGGCAACTTTAAAAGTGTTTTGTTGTACATTGAATAATGTAAGCGAAATTCCATTTAAACAAACAGAACCTTTTTCAATAATAAGATGTTTGAATTCATCCAAAACTTGGAATGTAAATTCCCAACTGCCGTTTTTCTCTTCAACTTTAATGCAGGCAGCTGTTGCATCAACGTGGCCTTGCACAAGATGTCCATCAAGCCTACCATTCATTTGCATGCAACGTTCTAAATTAATTTCATCATCATTTTTTTTATTGCCAAGATTTGTTTTGATAAGTGTTTCTTCAATTGCAGTAACACGATGCATGTTATTTGTTACAGCTTCAACCGTTAAGCAAACACCATCATGACTAACGCTCTGGTCAATCTTTAATTCGTTTGATATGGATGATTCAATCCAAAAACTTTTGTTCGAACCATTCGTTTCAATGGATATAATTTTTCCTGTTGCTTCAATAATTCCTGTGAACATTTTTTAAGCTTGAGGATTATTTATTAGGCGGAACATCTTTTTTAGGCATCGTAGCTTTTGGTTTATGTGATGTGTCCATCGGTTGGTTGTTATTATTTTTATTGGATGATTTGCTGTTGTCATTTACCGGTTTTGCATCATCACCAACCGGCGAAGCGTAATCATCGCTGCCGTTGTTTAAACCTTTTGTACTGCTTTCAGGTGTGAGGTTTTGCGGATTGGTGTTATCATAACCCTGGTCGTAATCCTGAGATTGACCGTTACCTACGTCAGTGCCTTGTGCGCCTAAATCCATTTGCGAATTATTAATGTAATCATAGTTTGGTTCATCAATACCCACATCAGGTTTTGCAAAGTCTGATGTATCTGAATAAGGCAGTGTTTTATCATGCTCTACCTTGTTATAAAAATACGCCCACACTGGCAGGGCCGCAGAAGCGCCTTGTCCATTTGTAGTACTGCTAAAGCGAATAAAGCGATCATCACAACCAGACCATACGCCGCATAATAATTGCGGCGTGTAACCCATAAACCAGGCATCGCTGTTATCATTAGTTGTTCCTGTTTTACCGGCTATGGCACCATTTACTCCATAACTCCATATGCGCCTGCCCGTACCTGAACGCACAACGCCCTGCATCATGCTAATAATATAATATGCCGTTACATCACTTATAATTTCTTTGCGTTGCGGCGTATACGTTTCAAGCACGTTGCCATTCTTATCTTCAACACGTATAATGTACATTGGCTTTACATTAAAACCTCTGCCCGGGAACATGCTGTACGCCTGCAACATTTCATACAATGATATTTCACATGCACCTAACGCAATAGATGGATAAGGATCAATCTTACTTGTTTGCACATTGCAGTTCTTTAAAAATTCAACAAAGCGCTGTGCACCCTGTATATTATTTGAACCACTTAATTGTTTCATGATATAAGCTGTAGCGCAATTGCGGCTCCACATCAATGCAGCGCTCATAGGCATTGTTCTGCCTGTGCATGATGCCCCTGTTGCAGGCACTGTTCCATACTGTCCAAAGCTTTGCTGCATATCCTGTACCATTGTGTTTGGTGTAAAGCTGGCATCTTCAATGGCAAGGCTGTATAGCAATGGTTTTATAGTTGAACCAACCTGTCGTCTTGTATTTATGTTTACATGATCAAACTTATAGGTTTTAAAATCTATACCGCCAACCCATGCTTTTACATTGCCTGTTAACGGATCCATTGCCATAAAAGCAGACTGTAACATTTGCCTGTTATACTTAATGGAATCATAAGGCGTCATCACGGTATCTTTTTCACGGTTATCATTCCATGCAAAAACTTTCATGTTTGTTTTAACCTGGAATGATTTACGGATATCAGCATCAGGCATGCCTGCTTCTTTCGAATTCTTCCAACGATCGCTTACCATCATTGCGGCATCCAACACATTTTCATGTCCCTGCCAAACAGTACCTTTTTTAATGTCCGGCTGTGAGTTTAAAAGCTTCTGCATGTAGCTCATGTGTTTCGCCACAGCTTCTTCTGCATACAACTGCATTTTAGGATTAATGGTTGTATAAATTTTTAGTCCGTCTTTGTACAAATTGTAATTATCACCGTTCGCTTTTTTATGCTTCTTACACCACTTCTTCATTTCTTCACCTAATACCATTCTGAAGTAAGGTGCAAGCCCGGCATTTTCATTCAGCTTTCTGTAATTAAGGTCAATTGGTTTTGCAATAAGGTTATTTGTTTCGCCCTGTGTTAGATAATTGCTGTTAACCATCTTTTCCAACACAAAATCCCTGCGTTCTTTTGCGCGTGCAGGAAATAATCTTGGATTGTAAGCTGTTGGTGCATTCACCATTCCAATCAGCACCGCGGCTTCTTCCGGACTAAGCCGATCAGGCTCTTTCTGAAAAAAAGTTTTAGCCGCATTACGTATACCATAAACATTATCACTAAATGGAACAGTGTTTAGATATAAAGTAAGTATTTCTTCTTTGGTAAAATTCCTTTCAAGCTTTATGGCGATAATTGCCTCTTTAATTTTCTGAGGCATACGTTTAATAATGTTCGAACTATAATCTGAAAAAAGATTTTTTGCAGTTTGCATGGTGATGGTACTTCCGCCGCCCTGGCTGCCTAATAAAAATATTGCTCTTGCCAACGAACGTGGATCAACGCCGTTGTGATCATAAAAGCGTTCATCTTCTGTTGATACCAACGCTTCAATAACATACTTGCTAATATCGCTGTACTTAACATTAACTCTATCCTGCAAATAATATTTTCCCATTAATGTTCCATCATCCGCATAAACCTGGCTGGCAAGTGATGCAGATGGATTCTGCAGTTCACTGATAGATGGCATCTTGCCCAACAAACCCAAATCTGCGGCAACAATTACAATTATTATTAACGCAAGACCGATAAAAAACAATCTCCATAAAATAATTACTGATTTTTTTACGCCTAATTTTTTGTTCTTTTTTGATGCAGCTTTTTTTGCCATAATTCAATTAAAATTTTCCGGGTAAAACTTTTTGGATTAATGATTTATAACCCTGAACATCTTTTGTATTATTCATAACATCCAGGTTAGATTGACTAATGATAGTGAAGCTATATTTATCAGGCTTTAGCCATGGAATTATTGAGCCGGCTGCCTGTGGTTTTACTTTGTCAACATAAATTAATGCAGAAGCTGCATCGCTGAAAGGCCCGAGCAGCACAATATTCAGGCTGTCATTAACCTTAGCTGATGAAACATTTATTTTTTGATTATAAACATTAATCTGGTTGTAACGATTGAATGCATTACGTGTTTCGTTTGCATAAACAGGATCAACTTTATTTAATAAAATACCTACGAACTGTGAATCAGAAGCATTGAACACATAAGTTTTAGCGGCGCCTGTAATGGCTTTAATAGTATCTGTTTTTTGTGTTATAGCTTTTTGCGCCGGCTTTGAAACAACTGAATCTCTTTTAATTTCTTTCTTCTCAACAATATTTTCAACAGGATTTAGATTTACAACCGGCGATGGTTCATCATCAGGCAATCTTGTAACTTTTAAATTGGTAAGATAAGTTTCAATTTGTTTACGGCGTTTTAAAACATCAATCATGGTCTGCGCTTTCTTTGATAGTCCCGAATTCCCAAACTGTGTGTTCAAAGCAGTAAGCTTATTTATCGCAATACTGTCTTCCCGTTTCGATACATAATATATAGATTCAATGTACAATAGTTGCGGCGTCCAGTGCGAGTTGCCATAAACGCTATCGGCTTTTGCTTTGTCAGCTTTTGCCTGTTCAAAATTTCCTTCAATGAATAAATCATAAATATTTTCATAAGCTGTAGTCGCTGAGTCTTCAGATTTGTTTTTTGCATTGTTTGAAGGAATGTTATTAAGCAGCTTTGCATACGTGCCATTCTTAAATTTTGTATTGATGATTGTTAACGCGGAATCTGCGGAAGCCTTCTTTCCGAGCTTAGTGTAACAATAATATAAACCGGCTAAAGATGCTTCAAAATGTGTGTTGGCAGGATAGCGTTTGATTAAAGTATCGTAGTCAGCAATAGCCGCATTGTAATCTTCAAGTTCATTCTGAAATTCTTTTGCGTTTGCAAAAAAAGCATCAATAATTTTTGAATCAGAGGCTTTCATTTTATCTTCTGTAAGCGGTATATTATCAAGCAAAGCATCAAAAGAAATTTCACCGTTACCAGCCGTGTATTGCTGTTGGGTTGAACTGTTGCCATTAATTCCATTATTAATATTTCCGGCTGTAGTATCAATTGGATGATCCGGATCTGTGCCTGCAGCTAATTGTTGTGATTGCTGCTGTTTGTTGATGGCATCAATCCTTTGCCAATTATCTACATTTGGCCGGTTACCCCACGCCGCATGAAAACTTTGTAAGCCAGATGAACGCAATGTGGTATTATTAAAATACCAATCTCCTTTCGATGCTGATGACGGACTAAACAGGTTGTTATTTGCAAGCGGATTATTTGCCGGGTTATTTGAAAACGCTACAGCCGGGTTAATAAATACTGAAGAATCGTTTTCTTTTAATCCTTGCGCTTTTCTTAAACTTCTTACCAGTTTTTTAATTAAAGCAGTACGTTGTGCTTCGGGCATTTTTGCAATGTTTTGCAAGCTGTCTTCTGTATGAACAATAACAAGATTTGTGGCTATTATTTGTAGTGCAGCAAGCCGGTCTGTTAGCCGCTGCTGATCCGCCTGTGTTGGTAAATTAGTTGCAGCAACACTATCATAATAATTTTTAGCCGCTACATAATCCGGTTTATCATAACTCAAATCTCCAAGCAACATAAAACTCAGGCTGCGTTGTGCCGGGTTATCTATATTATACTTTATACTTTTCTTTAGAAACGAATAAGCATTTGTATAATCTTTTTGTTCAATTTCTGCTTTGGCAGCAGCATAGTAAATCATGTCACGGTAATTAACAAACTTATCTCTTTGTGCAAGGTGTAAAAGAGCGGCAACCTTTTTATTGGCTGAATTTATTGTGTCATCTGAAGCAGTTATGGCATTTAAGTTTGCATAAATTTCCATAATAGGATCAACAGCATGATCCGCACTGCGTGCAAAATATTTTTCTGCATCTTTATTTTCATCAGCCATTACGTACAATTGTGCCGTTAAAAATTCACGCCTTGCTTTTTCCTGTTTGCTGTTATCCATATCGGTAGCAAGGCTTAAATGGTAAGCAGCACTGTCATAAGATTTTTGCTGATAAAACAAATAGCCAAACGTTTCATTTAATTCAGGCTGCAATCTTTCAGGGAAAAAAGGATCGCTTCTTATTATTTCGAGTATGCCTGCAGCTTCACCAATTTTGCCTTCATCAATGTAATTTTTTGCTACCCAGATGAGGTCTTCATTCCGTCGCGGTTGCATAGAAAGCTTGCCCGCAAGACCTGTTTTTTCTTTTGTGGAGACAGTAAAAACATTACCGGCTGCATTGCTGCCGATAGGTATATCATAGCCTTCATCTTTTTTTGCAAAGGCATAGTTCACATATAAAAAAACACGCTCGGCAGAATCAAAATTTTTACGCAGGTAATAAGCTTTGCCCATTGTAAAATACAAATCATCAACCCAGTCATTTCTTAAATCATGTAATAAAATACCGGCATTACATTTATAAATTACACTATCAAGATCAGCATCATTTGAAGTAATGTCAAGCGGGTAGTCATAATATGTCAGCAGCTTTGTATAATCATCCCGATAGCTTTGCCTGGCGCGGTCAATTATCGCCTGAAGCCTTGTTCTCGCATTGAAATAATAATTATAATGCGTGAAGGTATTTTGAAAGAATTTTTTTGTCTTGCCCAGTTTCCCTTCTGTTGTTTTTTCAGAGCGCAAAGTGCGGGTTTCATACTTGGCGGGCTTCTTCAGTTCAATGGTGGTGCCAGGTTGTGCAATTGTGGTTATACCAATATGCATCAGTAAAAAAATAAACAATACATAACCAACAATTCTCATGCGCAAATATTCATATTAATTAACTGAAATTGGCTTCAAATATTTTAAAATTACCGTTATTTTTCCCGCAGCTAACATGCCGCAACTGCTATCTTTGACCAATGTCTAAACTCAGTGCGCATACTACATTAAAACGTTTACGCAATCGTTACAGGCTGGTAATTATGAATGATGATACATTTGAAGAAGTAGTGAAATTCAGGTTGTCGCGATTGAGTGTTTATATTGTAATGAGCACTATTTTTTTATTAATGGTTGGCTTAACTGTTGCGCTGCTTATTTTAACGCCGCTTAAATTTTATATACCGGGTTATGGAAAAACTGAAAATAAAACAGAATTGCAATTATTAAAAATACGTACTGATTCTTTGCAACAGGCGCTTGAATATAAGAAGCAATACATGGAAAGTTTGAAGAAAGTTTTAGGTGGTGATAATGTGATAAAGAAAGATACCGTAATGCTTAAAGTGCCTAAAACAGATATTTCTAATGACTGAAAATAAAAGCAATAAAGATTTATTGTTTCAATATGCCGGCAATGGAGCACAATTGTTAGGTGGTTTGCTGATTGCCGTTTTTTTGGGTAAATGGATTGATGCAAAGGCAAAATTCAGCTTTCCTTTTTTTATATGGTTGCTTCCCCTGATTGTTATTATCGGAATGATATTAAAAGCTTTAAAGGATACATCAAAAAAATAATGAACAAGCTGGTTGTAAACAAAATGGTAATGCCTTTATTGATTCTTTTCTGCATATTTGATTTGCTGTTTATAGCTTTTGGAAGATGGCTGGACAGGAATAATATCAATCATTCGGTATTGCTGGTGGCCAACGTTTTATTTTTTTTATTGGGGTTGATAACTGCTTTAATACACACGCAAACTTTAAAAAATAATAACGCTTATGCCTTTGTGAGAAGTATAACACTTGGCTCATTTCTTAAATTAATTGTAATTGCTGCCGCTGCACTTATATATCTTTTTAAAGCTGGAAACAACAGGAGCATTTATGCAATTATTGCTGCAATGGTGCTGTATATTTTTTATACAATCATTGAAGTTAAAGCAGCAATGCAATTAAATAAAAACAGGCATGCCTAAAACAGAACATCCTTTACAGGCGCTTGTTGCTTACCTGCCAGAGAACAGCTTTGAGTCTGTTGTTTATTATATAAATCATTATAAAGTTCATTTAACCATAACACGCAAACGGCAAACTGTGTTGGGTGATTACAGGAATGCTTTGCATGGAAAGAATCATCGTATAACCGTGAACGGCAACTTGAATAA
>CAHJWK010000128.1 GCA_903642275.1 Chitinophagaceae bacterium | reverse complement strand
CTACAACTGGTTCTGTTTTAGTTGTTAAACTATTTATAGCTTGAAATCGTAATGACATATAAACTTGTTATGCGACAAAGCAAATACATTTTTAATTAATCACAATACATCATATACAAAATAAAAAACTCCGGTTTAACCGGAGTTTTATCATACTATATCAAAAAATTTATGCTGCTTTTGCACTCTTTTGTGCTTCAGCAGATTTAACTGTTTTCACAATACGGCCAGCTACTTTATAAGGGTCAGCCGCAGAATTAGGGCGGCGATCTTCAAGATAACCGTTCCATCCCCGCTGCACACTGCCAATTGGAATACGAATAGAAGCACCACGATCTGAAACTCCATAAGAAAAATCATGTATGCTTGCAGTTTCATGCTTACCGGTTAAGCGTAAGTGATTGTCCGCACCATATACTTCAATATGTTCTTCTATTACGGGACGAAATGCTTCGCAAACGGCTTCAAAAACTTCTTTACTGCCTGCATTACGTAATAAGCTGTTTGAAAAATTTGCATGCATACCTGAACCATTCCAGTCAAGTGCACCCAAGGGCTTACATTGCCAGTTAATTGAAACGCCATACTTCTCACCTATTCTTTCCAATAAATAACGGGCTATCCACATTTGATCGCCTGCTTCTTTTGCACCTTTCGCAAAAATCTGGAACTCCCACTGGCCGGTAGCAACTTCCGCATTAATTCCTTCTACATTCAAGCCGGCATCTAAACATGCATCCAGGTGTTCTTCCGCTATATCTCTGCCAAATGCATTTTTCGCGCCAACAGAACAATAATATGGGCCTTGAGGACCAGGATAACCACCTTCAGGAAAACCTAATGGTTTATTTGTTTCCGGGTTCCAAAGAAAATATTCCTGCTCAAAGCCAAACCAGAAGTCATTGTCATCATCGTCAATGGTTGCGCGGCCATTAGATATATGTGGCTTACCATCGGCACTAAGTACTTCGCACATTACAAGGTATGCATCTTTACGTTGAGGATCTTTAACAAGAAATACCGGCTTTAATAAACAATCGGATGAACCTCCAGGTGCCTGTTCTGTAGAAGAACCATCAAAACTCCACATTGGCAAATCTTTTAATTTACCGCTAAAATCTTTTTCAATTTTGGTTTTGCTGCGTAGACTTTGAGTAGGCTTATAACCATCAAGCCATATATACTCTAATTTTATTGCCGACATAAATTTTAGTTTTTACAAAAAAAGTAATTTTTTTATTAAAAACAAACTTTTTAGAACCATTAATGGCAAATACATTCTTTTTTTTAAAGTTGTACTATAGTAAAAGTTTTAACTCTCAGTATTTTATCAATTTTTTTATTTAATATTTGTTGTGATCTTGTCGTATTCGTTTATAATTAAATCAATATTAAATTTTTCAAAAACTAACTTTCTTCCATTACTTCCCATTTCTTGCAGTTGATTATTTTTCATCAGAAGCATTTGCTCCATTTTTTCTGAAAGAGCTGATGCATTATTCATTTTGCAAATCAATCCATTATAATTATCTTTTATTACTTCTTTGCAACCACTATTATCACTGGTAATTACCGGCACCTGCATGGCACATGCTTCAAGTAAAGAACGGGGGACACCTTCATGATAATAAGTAGGAAGTACAAAACAATCTGCCTGGTTGAAAAACGGAACTACATCTTCAAAGAATCCTTTATAATTGATAAGTTTTTTTGCTTGCCATTCTCTTAATTTTTTTAGTGGAATTGTATCCGGATGGTTGAGTTCAAAAAAACCGATGACATTACATCTAAAGTTGTAGCCTTTTTTTTGCAAAATTTCTGAAGCTTCTGCAAAAATACCAATGCCTTTTGACCATAATATTCTTGTAGCCATTAAAAATGTAAAGCCATCTTTATTGGTTTGTTTGTTAGTGGGATTAAATCGTTCCAAATTGATTCCTTCGCTTTGCAGCAGGTTAATTTTGCCGGAAGACACAATTCGTTTATTTATTAAAACATTTCTATCTGTTTTATTCAATATGCATATATGTTTTACATTTTTAAATGCATACCTGTATAATGTTATTACTAAAAAAGATAACCAGCCTTTTGAAGAAAAAGCATATCCTAAACCAGTTATTACCGCAATAGAAGGAATTTTGAGCCGAGATGATGCAATTGAACCATAAATATTTGGCTTAATAGCATAATGAAAAATCAGCTGTGGTTTTTTTTTCTTATAAATTTTTTTTAGGCTAAGCAATAGTTGTATATCTGAAAAGGGATTTAAGCCTCGGTTATTAAATTTAATGAAATGCGTTTTGCAACCAATACTAGAAATTCTTTCGGCAAATTCATCTTTTAAAGCTACTGTATGTACTTCAAATCCAAGGTTTATAAAATGTTTAAGAACGTCTATTCTAAAGTTATATAAATCCCAATAATTAAGACAAACGAAGAAAACTTTAAAAGTGCGATTTGTTGTAAGTGTATTAAGCATCATTGCAATTATAGCATTTTAATTAATGTATATTTGTTTGCATACATGCTAAATATTGTATAGGAAATGTATGCTTAGTTGGCTGCTTGTTTTTTTGTTTTATATAACGCTATTTGTTTTCATTATATACATTTTAAGTTTAAAAAAAACTTTTGCTCTGAGTTTTAAAGAAACTGCCTTTATTTTTATAATTAAAATTTCAGCCGGTTGTTTTTACGGTTACTTTTTTTTGCATATTTCTCAAAGTGATCATGACACCTGGCTATATCATAATGAAGCTTTGAAACAATATGCATTATTAAAAACTGATACACTGCATTTTTTTTTGAATGATATTGTTCCGAAGGGATATAAAAGCAATCCATGGACGTCAGTTTTTAATAGTAATGATTCGTTTGCAAAAGATCTTGAAATAGTATTGCTTCTTAAACTTCTTGCCTTATTTGATTTGTTAAGTGGTGGCAGATATTATGTGAACGTTATCTTTTACAATGCAATAGTTTTTTGTGGAAGCTATTACTTGTTTAAAGCTTTGAGAAATAAATATCCTGATAAAAGAAAACTATGGCTATTGGTTATTTTTTGCTTTCCTCCATTAATCTTTTGGACAAGCGGGATTCGTAAAGATGGTTTATGCTTTGCGATTGTTTGCGGATTAATTTACCAGATTTATGCTTCATTTGAAATTAAGTCTTCCTTAAAAAATATTATTTTTTCTCTTATCTTATTGTGCTTGTTATTTCTTTTTAGAAATTATACAGCACTAAGTTTTGTGCCGGTATTAATTGCATACCCGCTAAGTGTAAAAAATAAAAAATATAACCTGTTGATATTTGTAATGGTTATAGCTTTTTGCGCTATAGGATTTTTTCTTACAACATTCTTACCTGAAAGTTTTAATCTGCCTTTAAAGATGGCCGAAAGGCAACAAACATTTTTAAACCTTTCAGGAAAATCATACCTGCATACAAATTCACTTACTGGAAATATATCATCATATATAAAAGTTTTTTTTCAGGCGTTGAATCATGTTTTTATAAGGCCATATTTAAATGAGGCTAAGGGATTGCTCTACATTTTTTCTTTTTGTGAGGTTGTTTTCTTCTTCTTATTAATATTAGGAATGATAATTAAGCCATCAACTGAATTAAGAAAAAAGATTAATGATCCTTTCATCCTGTCATTAATAATAATTGCTTTTTTAAACTATATAATCATTGGTTATACAGTTCCGTTTCTTGGCGCTATTGTTCGTTATAAAGCACCGTTTGAAATTTTATTTTTAATAGTGTTTATTTATTTTCAAAAGACAGACTCATTGTTTAAACAAAAAACCTTTGAAAAATCAAAAGCTTTTAAGTTTAAATAAAAAAGCCGCCAGCATTGTGGCGGCTCTACAAATAAAGATTGTTAAAGGTCTATCGTTTTTAATTCTTTCGGAAATCTTACATTAACAGTTTGTGATTGATTATTGCGTTTGAAAGTAATTTTTATTGTATCGCCTTTTTTCACATCCTTCATACTTTCTTTCAAGTCATCGGTAGAATTTATTGCTTTGCCATTTATCTGCGTAATTATATCATCTTCTTTTAAACCTTCTTTTGCCGCAATTGCATCTTCATCATCTATACCTGTAATTTTTACACCATTGCCATCTTCTGTATCCTGTGCTGTAATTCCAAGCCTTGGCTTATCATCATTAAAAGCAAAAGAAAAATTATGATTAAATTTTTTACTAAAGTCCTGATTAAAATTTTCATTCGGCGAATTCCAGGAGTAAACACGCATTTGATTTTGTTTGCCTAAAACTGCTTGTGCAGTTAAAGTTTTACCATCGTGCAAATAAGTGATTTGTATTTTATCATTGGGGTTATGATTGCCAACTATTTTATACAAATCGTCCGGGCCAGCAACAATAGTGTCATTTATCTTAGTTATAATATCACCTGTTTTTAAACCGGCTTTTTCAGCGGCACTTGCTTTTGTTACATCTTTAATTTTTGCACCTTCATCAGTTCTTTCGCTCATTACACCAAGAAAAGCATTGTTTGCATTAATATGCATTTTCATCTGGTTGTGAAGATTTTTCAACTGATCATTCATCATCATCTCATGGTCATCAGGCATAGTCATAGCAAATGGCGTAGCATCGGGAGAAAAATTAAAATTCATATCAGCTACATTCGGCAAATCCTGTTTACTTATATTCACATCATCACTTCTAAAATCTTCAACAGGCTTTCCGTTTACAGTAATATCATTACCATCAATAACCACCGTTAATTTTTCTTTAACCGGATTTTTTTTAGTTATAATAATGTTTTCTGTTTTTGAAGAATCATCGGCTATTATAGGCGGCGGTGGTACTTGTGCAATGATATATGAACATGCACAAAACATAAAAACAGATGTTACAACTAAATGATGTAAAAATTTCATAGCGTTTTAATTTTAATTACGAAATGTTTAGTAATTCAAAACTAAAACAAATTTTTAAATACGAAGGCTTTCGGATAAGTTAAATATTTTTTGTTTTTTTTAAGCTAAGGCTGGGGCTTAAAGTTTATGTAGTTCAATAATTCCGGGCTATCCGGTGTAACCTTGCTATCAAAATGCTTTAATAAACGACCATTCTCATCTATAATAAATTTATTAAAGTTCCAGCTTATTTCAGCATCTAAAACACCATTCTCGGTTTTGTTGCAGAGGTATTTATACACCGGAGTGATATCTGCACCTTTTACATTAACCCTTGTTGTAAGCGGAAAGGTTACACCATAATTTTTTTTGCAAAATGAACTGATAGAATCATTATCATGATACTCCTGATCAGCAAAGTTGTCTGAAGGAAAACCAACAATAACAAGATTGTCTTTACGGCTTTCATAAAGTTTTTCAAGACCATCATATTGCGGGGTGAAACCACATTTAGAAGCAGTGTTAACGATAAGAATTTTCTTGCCTTTATATTTTGAAAAATCAATTGTGCTGCCGTCAAGCGCTTTTATTTTAAAATCATAAATTGATTTTGTTGGTGAGGTAAACGACGTCATTATAATTGATATTAATGCAACAAATAGTGTTTTCATAATTTATATTTAAGAGCTAAGTTATGCTGATTGAATTTGAATTTAATAATGAAAAATTCTCAATGTTAATGATTCTACAATTTTATTATACTAAATTGTATAGGCAAGTGTGCAGATGCTAATCTTTGTATTTGAAATTTGTAATATAGATGTGCCACAAGATTCAAGAGTAGCGCCTGTTGTTACAATATCATCAACTAACAAAATATGTTTGTTTTTCAATACTGATGCATCAATTACTTTAAAAACACCTTCCATTGTTTGCCAGCGTAAGATTCTGTCTTTCTTAGTTTGGGTTTCTGTAAATAAAATTCTTTCAACAGCATTTTCAATTACAGGTTTTTGCCAAACTTCAGCTATTCCCTTAGCTAATAATAAAGCCTGATTATAACCTCGTTTAAATAATTTTTTTTCATTCAAAGGCAATGGCACAATTGCATTTATGTCATCAAAGCGCTTTGCATTATTTATTATATTACCCAACATCTTTCCAAGAAACAGTCCAGCAACCTGGTTTTCCCTGTACTTTAACTGCTCAATTAAATTTTGTAACAGCGAATCTTTACTAAAGTAAAATGCACTGCCCGCTTGTTCAACCTGCATTCGTCCATAAAATAATTTTTCAACAGGATTATTTAGAGTTGATAAGAAATTGGTTTCAGGCAATTGTGTTATGCAATGTGCACACAACGTGTTTTCGTCATTTAAAACATCTGTTCCGCAACCTATGCAATTGTGCGGAAAGAAGAGATGCATGAAATCATTAAAATAAATTTTTGCTTTTATCATTTCAAAATCAAGCTAAAACAGTAAGCGATATAATTCATCAACCTTATCAATTGCTGTTACATCAATTTTAAAAGTGCTTTTGTTCAAAGTTTTTTTATTAAAAGGGGAAATGATTATTTTTTCAAATCCTAATTTTTCAGCTTCAGCAATGCGTTGTTCAATCCTGTTCACAGCTCTTATTTCTCCGTTCAAACCAATTTCACCGGCAAAGCAAATATTTTGAGGAAGCGCCACATCTTCATAAGATGATAACAATGCACTTATAACAGCAAGATCGGTTGAAGGATCTTCAATCCTTAACCCACCGGCAATATTCAGGAACACATCTTTCACTCCAAAATGAAAACCACCACGTTTTTCCAACACTGCAAGCAATAACTGCAAACGTCTTAAATCCAAACCACTTACTGTTCTTTGCGGCGTACCATAGACGCTTTGTGTAACCAAAGCCTGTGTTTCAATCAACAAAGGTCTTAAACCTTCCATACCTGCTGCAATAGCACTACCGCTTAATGTTTCCGCTTTTTGATGAATTAAAATTTCCGATGGGTTTGTAACCATACGCATGCCATCACCCGTCATTTCATAAATACCTAATTCAGCAGTGCTGCCAAAGCGGTTCTTTAAGGTGCGCAAAATTCTATAAGCGTAATGTTGATCTCCTTCAAACTGCAGCACCGTATCAACCATGTGCTCTAAAATTTTTGGGCCGGCTATGCTTCCGTCTTTTGTTATGTGACCAATAATAAAAACAGGCGTGTGTGTTTCTTTTGCAAAGCGTTGCAGCGATGCTGCACATTCTCTTACTTGCGAAATACTGCCTGGTGATGCATCAATATTATCTGATTGTAATGTTTGTATAGAATCAATAATAACAAGTGCAGGTTGTAACTTTTTTATCTCAGAAAAAATTACTGATAGTACTGTTTCAGTAAGAATATAAAAATTTTCATTTAATATGTTTAACCTGTTTGCACGCATCTTGGTTTGCTGCTCACTTTCTTCACCACTTACATATAACGTAATAATATTTTTAAGATGCAATGCATCCTGCAACAGCAAAGTACTTTTACCAATTCCAGGTTCGCCTGCAACAAGTATTAAACTGCCGGCAACTACACCTCCGCCTAACACACGGTTCAATTCAGCATCAATTGTAACAATACGTTCTTCTTTTACATTTTCTATTTCATTTAAAAGTTTTGCTTTGGTTGTGTTACGTTCAACAGAAACATCTTTCCAGAAATTTCTTTCTTTCTGATTTCTTTCTATCACTTCTTCAATAAATGTGTTCCATAAATTACAAGCAGGACATTTACCTAACCACTTTGCACTTTCATAACCGCAGTTAGAACAAAAGAAAGCTGTCTTCACTTTATTCATTTATAAAAATATATTGATGTTTAAACACGCAGGATGTAAATATTAAGTTGAAACTGTATCAAAAAAAAAGACCGGTTGTAATACCGGCCTCTTTCTTACTTACTAACCCATTAAATTCAGCCACTAAATTACAATAATGAGCTACATTTCAAAATAAATTTTTGGTGCTGTTGAAAACTTTTAATGAAAAAGTATAAATTATTGCGACAAATTGTCTTTTCAACAAATAAATAACGAAAAAATAAGTCAAATTGTCTTCTTTAAATATCATTCATTTGAAACAATAAATATTTCCAATTTAAAGGGTATATAAATAATGTCTTAATATAATGCTACTTTATATACTTCTTTATTTTAAACATGATTTGATATAAGCCAATTGTTTTTTTATCAGACTAATGCAAAAAGCAAAACTCTGTTCATATTTATTGATTCTTTCAATTTATTATCCTGTGTTAATACCATATTTACATATTTGAAGTAAAATATAAACATTGGTTAAACTACATGGTTGATTTAAATTTCTTTTAATCAATCTTATCTTTAACCTAAATTAATTAACTTTAAAATTGATTTAACTATAATTAAATAAAACAACATGGAAGAAAAAAAATATAAAGCTTTATTGTGTGAAGATGATACAAACCTGGGCATGGTATTAAAGAATTATCTTGAATTAAATGATTATGATGTAACGCTTGAAAGAGATGGCAGGCTTGGGCTTGCAGCGTTTCAGCGTGAAAAACATGATATCTGTTTACTTGATGTAATGATGCCGAACATGGATGGCTTTACACTGGCAGAAGAAATAAGAGATATCGATCCTGATGTACCGCTATTCTTTTTGAGCGCAAAAACAATGAAAGAAGATATTATACAAGGCTATAAGCTTGGTGCTGATGATTACATAACAAAGCCATTTGACAGCGAGGTATTGCTTTTAAAAATAAAAGCTATTCTTAAACGCAATGAAGAATTAAATAGAGAAAGTGAAAACCTTGAGTTTGATTTAGGCCGTTATCATTTCAATCCTAAATTAAGAGAACTTAAGCATGATGGTAAAACGCAAACACTTTCACCAAAAGAAAATGAATTGCTGAAAATGCTGGCTGAACATAAGAATGATTTATTGCCACGTGAAAGAGCATTGAAAAAAATCTGGGGCAGCGATACTTATTTTAATGGCAGAAGCATGGATGTGTATATTGCGAAGCTGCGCAAATATTTAAAAGATGATGAACAAATTGAAATAGTAAATATTCATGGTAACGGCTTTAGATTGGTTTCGCCATAAAAAAACAAAATAATCAACAATCAATATTCTATTAATAAGCTTCTGAATTCAGAAGCTTATTTATTTTAAAGGTAATGTTGATTATTGAGTGTTGAATATTTATTATAGACAAAAAATCTTAATAAAGTTTCATTTTATAACTTCTTCAATAACTTTTCCAACACAGCCACTTGGCATTTGAATATGCAGAAGTGCAGAAAGAGTAGCAGCAATATCTGTCATATAAATTTCACGGTTGGTTTTTCCCTGTTTAATTCCCCATCCATACCAAAGTAACGGAATGTGTGCATCATAAGGATTCCAAACCCCATGCGTTGTTCCCTGGTTAAAACCATCAACATAACCGGGTTTTAAAACAAACTGTACTTCACCGCTACGTTGTGGAAAATATCCGTTCTGAAACATTTCTTTTTGTTTTGTTGTTACCGGCGCATTATTTATTGCTGATGTAGCAAATGCCTGTGCAATTTCTGGCCTTGATTGTGTGTAATCAACTATAGTTTGAATAACATTTTGCTTATTTAATTTAAAAGAATCTATCAGGTCATTATTTAATACAACCTGATATTCATAAATACCGCGTATAAGATTTGATGCGCCATAATTTATTTGCAATAACTGGTTAAGTGTATTTATAAAATTTGTTTCATTTAAAACACCACCGGGTAAATTATGTATTTTAGAAAAACCCGGGCTGTTTGCCACACCATGATCTGCTGTAAGAAAAACGGTATAATTATTCTGCCCAACCTGCGCATCCAAAAAAGAAAAAAAGTTGCCAAGCACACTATCCAGTTTTACATAATCATCTAATTGTTCCCATGAATCCGGGCCATAAGCATGACCAATATAATCAGGTGAAGAAAAACTAACAGTTAAAAAATCTGTTGAAACATTCTTACCCATGTTCTCATTGATAATAACATTTTCTGCCAAAGCTTCAAGTAAACTATTGCCATAAGGTACCGTTGCTATTTTTGTATAATCTCTTTTTATAAATGAAGTAAGTTTATAAGGAAATTGTTTTTGATTCGCACCTAAAGGTTGTGCTTCATAAGGTTGAATGTCTTCACCTGCATATTGATGATAAACAGCAGCAGGTAAACTTAAGTTCCAGTTTAATTTATATAAAGAATCAGGCAGGTTTCGTTGATTGAATTTTTTAACCCATGCGGG
>CAHJWK010000127.1 GCA_903642275.1 Chitinophagaceae bacterium | reverse complement strand
GGATTGCACCAAGATGGAGAATGGTGATTTGTATTCCGTCAAGCATAACAGAAGTTGAAAAGCGTGCAGTACGTGATAGTGCTGAACAAGCCGGTGCAACAGAAGTTTATCTTATCCATGAACCAATGTCTGCAGCGCTTGGAATTGGTATTGATGTGGAAGAGCCTGTTGGCAATATGATTATTGATATTGGTGGCGGAACAACCGGTATAACTGTTATCGCATTGGCAGGTATTGTTTGTGATCAAAGTATTCGAATTGCCGGAGATGAATTTACAGCTGATATTATGGAAGCACTTCGCCGCTATCATAGTTTATTAATTGGTGAGCGTACTTCAGAACAAATTAAAATTACTATCGGCGCTGCAATGAAAGATCTAGACAATCCACCGGAAGATATGCCTGTAAACGGGCGTGATCTTGTTACAGGTATTCCTAAACAGATAATGGTAAGTTACCAGGAAGTAGCAGAGGCAATAGATAAATCAATCTTTAAAATTGAAGAAGCTATTTTAAAAGCGCTGGAAACAACGCCACCCGAATTAGCTGCAGATATTTATCGCCGCGGTTTATATTTAACCGGTGGTGGTGCATTGTTACGTGGACTTGATAAACGTTTAAGCCAAAAGATAAAGTTGCCTGTTCATATTGCAGATGATCCGCTGATTAGTGTGGTAAGAGGAACAGGGTTGGCTTTAAAAAATTATCAGCGTTATCCTTTTGTAATGAAATAAAAAGCCTCCCAAAACCCCTCCGGAGCAGGGGCTTTTATGAGAAATATAATCGTCTTCATACGCCAGTTTTTCAATTTTTTTTTATTCCTAGTTTTAATGGGAGTTTCTCTTGGCATACTTATCAATTTTAATAAAACATACAATGCAGTTTTTTCAAACATTGCTAATGAAACAACAGGTTCAATAGGTTCACAGTATAATAAAGTAGAATATTATTTCAGGCTGAAAAAAACAAATGAAGAACTGGTTGCCGAAAATGCAGAACTGCGCGGATTATTAAAATCAAGCTTTGAAACACCTGACACATCATCTGTAATTAAGATTGATTCTTTATTAAAAGATACTTTAGGACGTGTACGAAAGTTTCAGTTTCTTCCGGCAAAAGTTGTAAATAATGATATATCAGATCAGAATAATTACATAACACTATATCGCGGCAGCAAACAAGGTGTAACAACAGATATGGGCGTTATTGGTCCGCAGGGTATTGTAGGCAAAGTGGTTTTAGTGAGTGAAAATTATTGCCGTGTAATGAGCCTGCTTAACCGCAACAGTAAAGTAAGTGCAATGACGAAGAAAGGTTTTTATACAGGGCTTGCAGATTGGGATGGTAAAGACCCACGTTTTGTAACACTGCATAACATTCCTAAATCTGCAAAAATAAAAATTGGCGATAGTGTACTTACCAGTAATTTATCGGGCAGCTATCCTTCAGGAATTATGGTTGGAACAGTTGCAGCCATACAAGGTGATCCTGCCAGTGGATTTTTTGAACTTAAGTTGAAAACTGCGACTGATTTTTATAGTTTGCAATACGCCTATCTTGTAAACAACATGATCTGGGCTGAACAAAAAGACCTGGAGGCAAAAACACCAAAAGAAAAATGAGCAGCCTGTTAAAAAATATTATCCGGTTCATATTTTTCATAATTGTGCAGGTATATATTTTTAATAAAGTGCCGCCGGTACATCAGTTTGTAAAGCCATATATTTATTTCCTGTTTATTTTATGGCTGCCATTCAATATGAACCGCGCCGGCTTAATGTTCACTGCATTTATATTCGGGCTTACGTTTGATTATTTCAGCGGTACTCCGGGGCTTCATGCATTGCCTTGTGTTTTCATCGCGTTCCTAAGGCCTTTTTTATTGAATCTTTTAATACCACAGGAAACAACACAATTAAGCTTTGCTGAACCATCTGTAAAAAGCATGGGCTGGGCATCTTACGGAACTTATATTTTGATACTTACATTTTTGCACATTGCATTGCTTGTATTTATTGAATGGATGGAGTTTGGAAACTTTATTTTTTTTATAGGAAAGGTAACTGCTACAACAGCGTTAAGCTTAATATTAATTTTTATTATTGGAATGCTTTTTCCAAGACAAGGAAAAATCCGGACGAATGCTGCTATATAGCTGTGGTTTTACTCCTACGTTCCGGTTTTATTTAATTCGGTATTACGATTTTAGTCTGTTCATTCATTCAATTTTTTATTGCGGTTTATTTTTTATTTCAATTTAAAATATCACTCATTGTATAAAAATATTTTATGTAAATGTTGATTGCTTAATAAATAATTGAAAAATAAAGCAATTTAAACGGACTAATTTTATCCTTTATCAACTAAACTGTTAATTTTAAACGTTATAAAAATCCCTTTAAAAGACAGCCTTTAAAAAATATTTATTAACTACTTTCTTCTCAACGCAAGCTTGCAATGCATAAACATGAAAGTATAAATATTAAAACCACAGAGCCTTTTTTTCCAGTGGTTGGTATAGGTGCTTCTGCAGGCGGTCTAGATGCATTTAAAAAATTTTCTGCAGGCGATTCCTGAAAAATCCGGAATGGCATACATACTGGTTCAGCACATGAATCCCAATCACGAAAGCAGGCTTACTGAAATTCTTTCTAAAACAACTACAATTCCGGTTAATGAAATAACCGGTAACATTTTTTTTGAGCCTGATCATATTATAATGCCTTCCGGTAAACTGCTTATTGCATCGGATGGTATGCTTACACTGAATGATATCAATGAAAAAAATAAAAAAAATCGATTGATCTTTTCTTTTCATCGCTTGGTGTAGTGCATCAGAACTTTACAGTAGGTGTGGTATTATCAGGCAGTGCAACCGATGGAACGCTTGGGCTTAAAGTAATAAAAGCCAACGGCGGGCTTACGTTTACGCAGGATGATTCGGCTGCTTTTGAAGGAATGCCGCCCAGTGCAATTACTTCGGGCATGGTTGATTTTGTTTTACCACCGGAAAAAATTCCTGCAAAATTAATTGAGATAAACCGCCCTTTTCATACCGTTAATACCGAAGAAAAAGTAACATACAGCACTGAAAAAGAAGAACAGGAAATTTATAAACAACCACTGTTTGTACTGCGTGTTCGTAAAAACATAGATTTCAATTACTATAAACAGGCCACCATCAAAAGGCGTATTGTACGCAGGATGGCATTGAATAAAATACAGCAGCCTTCAGAATACCTGAATTTTTTAAGGGAAAATAAAATTGAACAAGACGCATTGTATGATGACATGCTGATTGCGGTAACGAATTTTTTCAGGGATTCCAAAAGTTTTGAAGTTGTATGCGAAAAATTGTTTCCGGAAATAATAAAACAAAAAAACGCAGGAGCCTGTCCTCATTTGGGTAGCCGGCTGTTCAACGGGCGAAGAAGCTTATTCAATGGCAATATGTTTACAAGAAGCTTTAAGCAATGATGCGGCTTTATTGAAATTACAAATTTTCGCAACTGACATTTCTGAAAAAGCTATAGCAAAAGCGCGCAGCGGTATTTATACAAAAAACGAATTAGAGAATGTATCTGCTGCGAGGCTGCAGCAATATTTTACAAAAACAGATGGCAGTTACCAGGTTAATAAATCCATACGGGAAATATGCGTTAGCTTAACCAGCTTTTTAATAATCTTATTGGTAATGGCCTTAAGTTTTCAATTAACGGTGTAGCGCCGGTTATTAATATTATATCAAAAGCTATAAATGATGATGAAAAAGATAAATATAATTTAGATAAAGCAACGAAGTATTGTCATCTTGTTTTTTCTGATAATGGTATTGGTTTTAACCAGCAACATGCAGAAAAAGTATTTGAAATTTTTCAGCGTTTGGTTGGCAAAAGTGAGTATCAGGGTACAGGCATCGGTTTGGCAATATGCCAGAAAATAGTATTTAATTACCACGGGATAATATTTGCTAAATAAAAAAAAAATGAAGGCGCCTAGTTTCATGTTATTCTTACATGCTGATAATTTGCATCAAGTTATCATGAATGGATGATGCAAATCCATCATTAATAATTTTTAAAAACATTTATTGAAAATTTTAGTAAGGGCTTTAGGTTTGTATAATGCGCAATTTTGAAGATACATATCAGCATAAAGGGTTAAGAAAAAAACTGATTGATGTATTACGCACTAAAGGCATTATAAGTGAGCTTGTACTTGAAGCTATGTATAATGTACCGCGCCATTTTTTTTTAGATTCTGCTTTTGATAAGATTGCTTATGAAGACAGGGCATTTCCCATTGGCGCCGATCAAACTATATCACAGCCTTATACTGTAGCTTATCAAACACAATTATTAAACGTACACCGCAGTGATAAAATTTTAGAGATAGGAACTGGGAGTGCTTACCAGGCAAGCATTTTAGCTGAAATGGGTGTATGGGTTTATACTATTGAAAGGCAAAGAAAATTATATGATGATAATAAAATTTTTTTGTTCAAATGCAAGTATCCAAACATAAAATTTTTTTATGGCGATGGTTTTGAAGGCTTACCAACTTATGCTCCTTTCAATAAAATTTTAATTACAGCTGCAGCGCCATTAGTGCCGCCAAAACTGGTTCAACAACTTAAAACTGGTGGTATAATGGTTTTACCGGTTATTGAAAAAGATAAACAACGTATGTTACGCATCACCAAAAAAGAAGATGGCAATTACAACGAAGAGTGGTTTGACTATTTTTCTTTTGTTCCAATGCTAGAAGGCAAGAATGGATGAACTCAATTGAAATTTTATTATTGATTTTGATTGAAAGTCAATAATAAGTATCCATTATAAACTTATTATAAATAAAAAGCCATCATATTAAATGATGGCTTTAACTATCAAAGTATTTACTCAACAATCAATTTTTGTGTTTCAATTCCATGTTCTGTTACAATCTTAACTACATAAATTCCTCTGCTTAGTTGTTGCAATGGAATTAATATTTGTTGATTGACAACAACATTATTTGCAATTATGCTGTAAACAATTTTGCCGCTTAAATTGGTTACTGAAATTTCTGCTTTAGTATAATTGTTCAATGCATATAAAGCAGTAGTATTTCTGCCTGGGTTTGGATAAAGATTCCAATGTTTAGCAGCATCACTTAAATTAATTCTTTGTACAGATGAATATTGATAACTGCCATCTTTATCAACTTGTTTAATGCGGTAATAATTATAACCGTTCGAGGGCTGGTTATCTATGAATGAATATTTCTGAGCTACATTACTTTGCAATGCATTTGCGCTTCCAATTTTGATAAATGAAGTAGCATTAGTACTGCGTTCAACTTCATAATGATCATTATTTGCCTGGCCTTGGGCTGACCAGTTTAATAAAACACTGTGCGCATCATTTTTCTGTGCAGTAAAGCTTAACCAGTTAACAGCAAGCACCGTATTTTTTAAATCCTTGTTTGTATAAACATAATATTCTCCCGGCTGTAGTGTAATTGTGTAGGCAGTTGAAGTAATACTAATAGTATTTGTAGTTAAATAACTGTACCATGTGCCGGTTGAAGGAAATGTAACGGTTGCTGTTTTTGCGGTTAAACCAAAGTTGCCAAACACCATTATAGAAAGATTACTACCAACAATACTTTGCCATTTTATAGTATCAGATAAATTATAATTGATGGCACCATTAATAAATGTGTTTGTATAATCAGGATATGTTTTTAAATGAATAAGATCTTTATACACATTATATAAACCCTTGTGGTATGGATCTCCATAACCCCAGAATTGAGGTTTAGGATCAGTTCTGCAAGCATTGTTTATTGTTCCGTTTACACATCTGTTTATAGAAAAATTATAACCCTGTTCCCCAAATTGCCATAGCATTTTTGGCCCGGGTTGTGTTGACCAGAATGCCGCTGCCATTCCATCTCTTGCCAAACCAACTATAGAATCTTTTACAGAGTAATTTCCTGAACTTGCGCCGTATTGTTCATTTTTGAATTCCAATCTTTCTTCATCGTGACTTTCCATATAAGTTACCAAATTGGGTTGTGAAAATCCACGGGTTTGGTAAAGACCACCGCTAAAATCCCATCCATCTTTATAACCCATTGTTGCCTGGTTATAATTATAATTTTCATTTCCCCAGACCATCATACCTGCGTTTGTTTCAACTGTTTCTTCAGCATTATTTACAAAAATTTCTAAAATGCAGTAACTGTTGGCGGCTGCAGCCTGCATATAATTATTGTATTTTGTCCAGATGTTAATACGGCCGGTATCATAAGATTCCCATAAACTTTCATTACAATTATTTCCGGTTCCATCACAGGCCTGTCTCTGCGTAAAACCACCTGCCAAATCCCAACGAAAACCATCAACCTTATAATTTGTAAGCCAGAAATTAATTACACGATGAACAAAATCCTGTGTGGCACTGCTTTCATGATTAAAATCATAACCAACATTAAACGGATGCGTTGGATATTGATTGAACCACGGACTATTAGTGGCAGGCACACCTAACGCATTATCAAAATACATCTGCACCATTGGTGATGAACCAAACGAATGATTCATTACCATATCCATAATAACTGCAATGCCGCGTTTATGGCATTCATCAATAAACTGCTTTACCACATTTTCAGGTCCATACGCTTTATCCGGCGCAAAGTAAAAACTTGGATTGTAGCCCCAGCTGTTGTTACCTTCAAACTCATTAAACGGCATTACTTCAATTGCGTTTACACCAAGCCTTTGCAGGTAACTTAATGTATCAATCAATGTTTGAAAATTACCAGCTGCTGTAAAATCTCTAACCAATAATTCATATATAACGAGGTTTTGCTTATTTGGCTTTGAAAAATTACTTACCTGCCATGCATATGAAGGTTTTTTTGTTTGAAGAATACTTACAATGCCTGTTGTTTTACCGGTTGGATAAGCCTTAAGATTTGGATAGGTGATTGACGATATTGATAGATCATTATTTGGATCTAAAATCTTTTCACAATTATAATCTGCAACTTTTAGTGAGCCATCAATCAGATACTGGTAAGCATATTCAACGCCCGGCGTTAAACCATGAATACGGAGCCAAAAGCGGTTTCCATCAGCCGTCTTATTCATTAAATAACCTGATTCCGTCAGCCAGTTATTAAAATCACCCAAAACAATAATATTTTGTTTTAATGGCGCATATAAAACAAGTATAACGGATGTGTCACCAGGTTCGTAGTTAATGCCATCCGTATCACCTGCGGGCAATGGTGCCACAGTAGTTGCAGGCAAAACAGTAATTGGCTGAACAACTGTATCGCCGTCAACGCCAACATTCATAGTCACAGTAAGGTTATGCTGACCCTGAGTTGCAATCGTTGTGCTTCCACTTAAGCTTGTACCACTTCCTGATGTAATTAAGCTATTATCATAATAAATTTTTAATGAGCTGCTTTTACTTGCTTTCATGGTAACATTAAGCAAGTCACCAACGATATAATTCGCTTTTTCAGGAATAGGGTTATATGTTGGTTGCTGAAAAGGAACGTCTATTCTTGCATACAAGCCATTATCATAAACGGGTATATACATATCGCTTGCATCAGTATTGCGCTGTACAATACTTCCGTTACCACTTCTGAAAAGTATAGCAATTTTTTTAATGGTTTCAGATGTGCTGGTAATGCCAAAAAAATTACGCAAGCCGCCTGTTATAGTGTATTGCCATTTATTACTGCCTGCATAAGTGCATTGGGCGGCTGTATAAGCTGAATCAAAATTAGAAAACACAACATGCTTCCAGTCTGATGATGATGTACTTAAATTAGTGATAACACCAATGTGCACATACACATCTGTGGTTGGTGTATGGCTGATTAAACCTTTATTACCATAGTCTGCATCCATAGTTATTGTTACTGTGGAAGAAGTTGTATCATAAATGAAATCAGGCGTCCATGAAAGCAGTTGCGCATTTGTTTTAAAAACAAAAAACAGCGCTACAAGCGGTAAAAATTTTTTCATACAATCAAGCTTAATTAAAATGCAAATTATGTGTAAAGTTTACATGATGCATACTTATCAAGATATATTTTTACGAAAGATATATAGTGAATTGATGATTGCAATACTATTCGTTTGCAGAATTATATTGTACAATCACTTTCGCATTTTTTTGTTTGTCACTTGATATAAAAAGCTGGTAACGCTTGCCGCCGGTTGTTATAATCATCAACGCTGTGTTAGGCGGTATTGAACCAAGATTATCAGCGACCATCACAAACTCGTGCATTGGTGTGTTGGCATCAACCTTAATATTTAAAGTGATTGGTTTATTTGTTAAACCTTTCTTTAATGCAATTACCTCGTTATTATCATATACAGTTATTGTGTCGCCATCAATTTCACCATTATCATACAATTCAATTTTTACGTCTTGTGTGTTTGTATTGATAGTTTTTATAAGCGGGTTACTTCTTGATTTTATAACATCAGGAACCTCTATATTTTTTTTAGCTGGGATGTTTTTTATCTCAGGCTGTGTTACAACAGGTGACTGTACAATTGTATCTTTTCTGGTTATTACAGGTTGTGTTATTGGTGCTGAAGATTTTGTTTGTTTGGCGGTTGTATTAGTTTTTTTAATAAGAGTGATTAGACTGTTTACCTGGCTGGTATTATTCAGATTTAATTTTTCATTAAACCCCGGCGCTTTAGTTTTTAATTGCGCCATTGTTTTTGGGCCGATAACACCATCCTGCGAAGTACCTAAAGCAGCTTGTATTTTTTTGCATTCACCTTTGAAATATCAGTAGCAACATTTGTTTTTGTGCTTGCTGTATCTTTCTTCAAAGGCAAAGTCTTTGGTTTAACAAGGGGAGATGTTGCAAGCGTATCAGATTTCTTCTTCAGCAAAAAATCTTCTTTGTGAAAATCAGATTCCTGTACTCTTTCAAGATAAACTGTTCCCGAGCCACAATCTTTATTGGTGCTTGTATTAACGCTTGTAAATGTGCCTTTCATCATTTCTGTTTTGCCGTCAACAGAGTAATCAAGGTTGCATGTCATAGCACAAGCCTGCGTATTATCAGCTATTTTCAAATCAACAAGCCTTAATTCTTTTACCAGTAAACTTTTTGCTTTGGGAAACCATATTCCTTCACACGTTGCCTTGCCATAAAATACCGTAGTACGATAAGAATAAGTAACACCAGTTAAAGAATTGTTTTTTAGTTGATCTATCTGCACTTCATATTTATAGTAATCTTTATACGGGCCAACATCAGCATAAAAGTAACCACGCCAGATACCCGTAACGTCCTGAGAAAAAATGTTGCAGCAAACAAATAATAAAACAAATACAAGGAAGCTTTTCATTGTATCACAAATCTAATTTGCTATACAACAATCTGCAACAAAAGAAGCGTTAAGGTTTTGAAGAAATGAAGTTATTGCTTATGAAGTGTGGTAACACTAGTAACTAAATCAGTTTTATGATAAGGTATATCATCAATTTGTTCAGTAGTATCACTGTAAAAATGCTGCGTTATTTTAAGTATGTTATTGCTTAGAGTAAATTTTCCACCAGAAGGTTGAATCTGCAAATTATCATAACCTAATACGTATCCTGCAGAGTAATAAATTGAATCGTTTCCAATAATTTCATATTTACCTGTTGTAGATGAGCTGTCTAAAGGAAAGGCAAATGGTTGTTCAGTCGAATCCATTAATACACCATTTTTATAAATGTAAGATATAGTAGTGGAAGAAAGGTCATAACTAATATCTGATGCAGAAAATGTAGAATCGTTATTATAAGTAAAAGAACCGGTATTACTAGTTGTATTATAATTCGTATAAGATATTGCTTTAAAGTCAGAATCATCTTGCGTGTATTCTGTAGTAGATTGTGCGTTAACAATTAGAGAATCAAATTTCCATATGCCGGCAATTATAGTACTGGTTCCTGAACCGCCTGAGTTTGTTCCTGAATCAGTAAAAGGTTCAACACCTTTTTGACAGCCTGCAAACCCAACTAACACAATAATACAAAGCCATTTTTTCATAAGCGCTTATAAAGATTGTTTCAAGATATTAAAAACTTATTGCCTAAAACGAATCAGCATGATTAATATTTTACAAGTTTATAAATCAATTATTGATTGGGGAAACAGGAAGAATCATGCAGGCAACTGTACTTTATTTTTGCGAAGTGAAAACAATATTGCACCTGTTATAGATCGG
>CAHJWK010000126.1 GCA_903642275.1 Chitinophagaceae bacterium | reverse complement strand
TGATGATGTGGTTCATTCTCCTGTTCCTACGCAACCCGGAAAGCCAGCAGGGAAATAATGTTTGATTTTTATTACTCCTTCTATTGCATTTTAAAAAAATAATTGCTGTAGTTTTTATACACCGCATTTTATCATACCTGAATTTTAATAAATCTATTATGAAACGTTTTAAATACGTAGTAGCTGGAGTAATCTTGTTTTTATTAAGTATAACTGCAAATGCTTATGACTATACCAATCCTTATTATTTTACAATTAAAAAAGAGTTTGGATTACATAAACATCAAAATCAGCCAAGATTATTTCTAATAGCCGTAGTTGATACAGATGATGAAACTATTGGAAAAAGATGTGAAGAAGATCGGGATGCAATTACTGACGAATTTGAATATGTTGCAAAAGAGATTGATGTGGAATGGATAGAGCCAAAAATAATTGAAGGAGATCAATTAAGTAAAGCAGCCGTTAATGATGCTATTAATAACTGGCTGAAAAATCAACAACCTTCTGAAGATGACATTGTAATATTTTATTATAGCGGTCACGGCTTCAGGTATCCGAATGATGCCGGTGATTACCCACGCATGTGGCTTAAAAACACCGCAGACCAAAACATTGAAACTACTAATTTAAGGTTGAAAGAAGACGTTTATGAACGCATTGTAAAAATGGGAGCTGGGGTAAATATTGTTTTAAGCGATTGTTGCAACACCACAGTTGCTGCCGCTAATGCAAATTTTGACAATATTACGGTACCAACTCATAAGCGGGACCATTCGGATAAAGATAAAATAGATAATAATAAAAATGGCCACGAACTCTTTATTCCCGGACAGCCTTTAACTATAATAGCTGCAGCGGCAGGCAAAGGCGAACTTGCAGGCGGCACAGCAGAAGACGGTGGCTTTTTCACTGCTTATTTTCTTGATGCATTAGATGACTATATAGATGATGACAGCAAGAACGCTACCTGGGAAAATATTTTCAAGTATGCAGATGATAACGCCAGCTATTGGGCTAAATCTGCCGTATGTCCGGAAGCCAGGCATAATGAACAGGGAAGATGTGTACAAACGGCACAAATAAATATTGAAGGTGAGCAGTAAATTTTATCTGAATTAATTATCTGGTTAAAGAATAATATTATGAAATAGATAAATTAATAACAAATGTTGTTCCTTCACCTTCTGTGCTTTCCACTTTAATAGTTCCGTTATGTTCTTTGGTGATAATGTCATATACTAAGCTCAAACCTAAACCTGTTCCTTCACCGGTTGGTTTTGTTGTAAAGAATGGCTGGAAGATTTTATCAATAATGTTTTGCGGAATGCCATTGCCGTTATCGCTTACTGTTATTTCAATCTTGTCGGTTAGTTTTTTTGTTTGAATTGTTACAAGCGGTTTATAGCTTTCATCAGCAGTTTTTTGTTCTGAGTTGGTCGCATAAAAAGCATTATTAAAAAGATTGAGCAACACTCTTCCTATATCCTGTGGAACGATATTTATCTTACCAATACTTTCATCAAAATCTGTTTTGAAATCTGCATTAAAACTTTTGTCTTTTGCGCGTAAACCATGATAACTTAACCGTAAATATTCATCACACAAAGCATTAATGTCTGTTGCTTCTTTCATGCCAGATGTTTGCCTTGAATGTTGCAACATTCCTTTTACAATTGCATCGGCACGTTTGCCGTGATGATTTATTTTTTCTTCATTGGCAATAACATCATTAATTAAATCAGTTTGTAAATCTTCATCTCTTTCAGCGTTTGGCTTTAAGCGTTCAGCTTTCAGCTCTTCCAACATTTCTTTATTCACTTCACTAAAATTATTCACAAAGTTCAACGGGTTTTGTATCTCATGTGCAATGCCTGCGGTTAGTTCTCCAAGCGAAGCCATCTTTTCGCTTTGAATTAATTGGGCTTGTGTGGATTTAAGTTCGGCTAATGTGCTTTCTACTTTATTTTTTTGATTTTGCAATGCAATGTTCGCCTGTTGCTTGAGTTTGTTATTGCGAAACTGTGTCAATACAATTATTATAGCCGCTAACACAATTACACCAAGCGCAGTAATAACTAAGTATTGTTGATTTTTAATATGCTTTGCATCTGCATCTTTTTTTTCCTGTGCGGCTTTGGCAGCAGCATCTTTTTTATCAAAATCATATTGCATTTGCAACTGGGCAATTTTTTTTGTTACATCTGCACTTAGAATACTGTCGCGATTAGAAATATAGTTTGTATAATTTTCGTATGCCTCTTTATAATTTCCCATAGCATGAAATACAATGGATAGCTTATTATAACTATCTCTGGTTAATTCTTTTCCATTGGTTTCTTTGCCAAGTTTTAAAGACAATTCATAATATTTTTTGCTTTCTAAAAGATTGCTTTCTTTACTTGTTTTAGGCAGCATATAACTTAAATCGTAATAACAATTTCCAATCTGCAAATAAGTTTGACTATGAGACATGTTGCCTGCGCTTTCCAGCTCAAGCCTTTGCATACATAAGGGAAGGGCTAACTGAATTTTTTTCAATGCCAATTGGTGATTATCGCTTGCTAAAAAAGCATTTTCTGCCTGTGATATATACACATCAGCAATATTTCCTTTCGCCCATGGAATGCCATATTCAGGGCTATTCTTACCTAATGTTGTATAAATTGAAAAAGCTTTATCAAAATAATATAGTGCATCATTAAGCTTTTTATTTTGCAAATAAGATTGCCCGATAATTATACAAACAGATGCGATATCGGGAGAATCATTCATCTGTTCATAAGTTGAAAGAGAAAATTTTAACTTACTAAGCCCTTTATTAAAATCACCAAATCGTATATAGTCACTACCCAAACCAATATACCTGTTTGCAAGCTTGTCCTTAGCACCTAATTTTTCGTATATTTTTAAAGCAGCAAAGAAATAGTTTGCTGCTTCAGAAAAATTAGAATTTAAACCTCTGTATGCGTCTGCTATTTCGCTATAAGTATCTGCAACTTTTAGTTGATTACCCGAAGCTTTAAATATTTTTATTGCTTTATTAAAGTATTCAAGAGCCTTGTTTATGTCTCTTTTTTTATTAATATAATTATTGCCAGTTTCTATGTCTCCCAGAGTATAAAATGCATTGCCCTCACCAATGCTATAATTTAATTTCTGTGAAAGTACCAGTGCCTGATTTGCGTATGCAATTGCACTATTTTTATCATGAGCAAGCATTCCGCTCATTTGATTCAACGTATTCACCTTATTCGTATCTTCTTTTTCTGTCAGCAATACTTTCTTCAGCGAATTAATTTTTAATGAATCACTTTGCGCTTGCACATCAACATAACAAATAACAAAAATTACAAACAGGCAAACTTTATAAAGAAGTGTTTTCATTATATACTTATTGGTAATTGAATTATAAACATACTTCCTTCACCTTCTTTGCTTTCTGCTTTTATTGTTCCATTATGTTCTTTGGTGATGATGTCATAAGCTAAGCTTAAACCCAAACCTGTTCCTTCACCGGTTGGTTTTGTGGTGAAGAATGGCTGAAAGATTTTATCAATGATGTTTTGCGGAATGCCATTGCCGTTATCGCTTACTGTTATCTCAATCTTATCATTTATCTTTTTTGTTTGAATTGTTACAAGCGGTTTATAGCTTTCATCAGCAGTTTTTTGTTTTGAGTTGGTTGCATAAAAAGCATTATTAAAAAGATTGAGTAACACTCTTCCTATATCCTGCGGAACGATGTTTATCTTACCAATACTTTCATCAAAATTGGTTTTAAAATCTGCATTGAAGTTTTTGTCTTTTGCACGCAAGCCATGATAACTCAACCGTAAATATTCATCACATAAAGCATTAATATCGGTTGATTCTTTCATGCCTTTTGTTTGCCTTGAATGTTGCAACATGCCTTTTACAATTGCATCTGCACGTTTGCCGTGATGATTTATTTTTTCTTCGTTATCAGCTAAATCATTTAATAAATCATTTACCTCATCATCTTCAATTTTTAATTTTTCATTTTTAATTCTTAATTCTTCTATCAGCTCTTTGTTAACCTCACTAAAATTATTCACGAAGTTTAATGGGTTTTGTATTTCGTGTGCAATGCCCGCGGTTAGTTCGCCAAGGCTTGCCATTTTTTCACTTTGTATAAGTTGGGCTTGTGTTGATTTTAGTTCTGATAAAGTGGCTTCTACCTGTTGTTTTTGTTGGGTTATAAGATTGTTTGCTTTTTGCTTCTGCTTATTATTTCTAAACTGTATTAATGCGATAATTATAACTGCTAATACAACAATACCTAATGCCGCAATAACAAAGAGTTGCTGGTTCTTTATGCGCTTTGCATCCGCATCTTTTTTTTCCTGTTCAGCTTTGGCAACGGCTTGCTTTTTATCGAAATTATATTGAAGTGAAGTTTGTAAAGATTGTTCCTGTGCTTGTATATTAGCAAGGCTATCACGGTATTGAATATAGGTCTGAAAATTATTATACGCTTCTTTATAATTTCCCTGTGCACTATCAACAGTTGCAAGTGCTTTATAACCATAAGGCAATACAGCATTACCTACTTCTTTTGATATATATAATCCCTTTATTAGAAAATCTTTTGCTGTTGCATATTTTTTGGTATCCGTATAAAATCTTCCCAGGTTTAACATTACTTCACCAATAGCTAACCGGTGTTTTATGCTGTCGGCTATTTTTAATGAAGCTTTAAAATTCTGTTCTGATTGTGCAAACAGCTTTTGCGATAATAAAGTATTGCCTGCCGATAGTGCAGCCAAACCTTCTTTTTGATAAAGACTTCCCAGGCTTTCAAGATTTGCCAGTAGCCGCACCGGGAACTTTGCATCACCTAACTTATGGAAAAGGTTTATTGAAGCATTAATATAGGTTTCCGATTCTTTATATTTATCCAATGCCGTATAAATGCCACCGATAATGCCTAAATCATGAGCAATATTGATACTATCATTAATTTCTTTTGAAATTTTGAGCGCTGATAATGCATATTTTAAGGCTGTTTCATTATTACTTTGGTCTCCATAAACTGCAGAAATTCTATGAAACATACGAATTACACTGCTTTTATCACCACATTTTTCATAATGTTTTAGTGCTTCATAATAACTTTTCAGGGCTTCATTGTTGTTTAACTGGTAATAATAATAATCTGCCAGCGATTCATATGCATCTCCTACACCTTCTTCAAAATTTAATTTCTCAGCTAATAATAGTTCCTGCTGATTAATTTGCAGGCAAACCGGATTTCTATTGTTCAGCAAAAGAATACCTAAGTTACTTAACGTATTCACCTTATTCGTATCCTCTTTTTCCCTCAGCAAAACTTTCTTCAGCGAATCAATTTTTAATGAATCGCTTTGCGCAGTTGCAACGCAATAACATCCAACAAAAACAACCAGCAGAAAAGTTTTAGATAGTAATCTGTTCATGGCAGGTATGGTTATTCAACTTCCTAAATATACAATCCATTAAAAAAATGGCTGCCGGTATTTTATTATGCACCTGCGTTTTCACCCCAAAACACGCCTTAAGCTTTCCGGGCACAATTCTTTGCAGGCAATTGCACCAAATATTCTTTCCGGGCCCAATTGCTTGCAGGCAATTGTATAAAAGAAGATTTATTGGCAGTATTGCTTGTAAGCAATTATATAAAATAAGCTTTATTGGCAGTATTATCTGCGGCATATTGCCATCCTACAGGTTTACGCACACAGTTCCCTGCAAGGAAGTGCGTACAATAACTTTACGGCGTTTTCCTGCTAAAAAAGGGTTGCTTGTAGTGTTAAACAGCTTTTTTCATGCTCCATACAGTCAATTTGCCATAAAAAACGTGTTGAAAGTTTGCTTTTTTTCATTCGATTCATAAATTTATTCTTTGAAAAAATCCAACTAAATAAATCTTATGGCAAATCAACGTGCATGGAGCTTCACACAAAATCCATTTTTAAACGCAACCATTAACAGCCTGCGCATTGCCGTTCGTATTTCAAACACCCATCTTGCCGCATTAACAAAATTTGCAGGCGACCCGTTTTTTGATGCGCTGATTGCTTTTTACGCTCCGCTTGATGCGGCTTTAAACACAGCAGTTACCGCCATAAAAGAAGCGGGTGGCGAGCAGCAGGGCAGCACGGTTAACCTTAACCAGTTGTACAACCTGCTTAGCAGCAGCAGAATAAGGCAGTGGGATATTACAATACAAGGTGTGTACGAACTGGGTACACCGCAGTATAAAGCTTTATTGCCCCACCGGCGTACGCCTTTCCAGGTGGGTACGCAAACAGAACGCCTTATCGCCGTACAAACTTTAAGCATGGCTATTGGCAGTGATGCGCAGCTGGCTGCGGTAAAAACAGGTGTGGACAATTTTTATAAACAGCTTTCTGATGCTTTATCCGGGCAAAAAGGCGATGTACAGGGCGGCGGCATTTTAAGCAAACAGGCAGAGGCGGCAAGGGTTGCCATGTGCATTGGCCAGTATGCTGATTTGGGTGCGCTGATGCAGAATTACGCTGCAACGCCGGATATGATAACCAGTTTTTTTGATATGATTATACGCAGCGGCGCACAGGTGCTATTTACAGGTGATGATAAGCCGCAGGAGCATAAAAATATTTTAAAGCACACGTTTGCTGCGGCTGATATGCTAAGCCTTGAAAATGATGGCGTAACAGACCAGCAGTTTTACCTGGCCAACAGTAAAACGGCTGCGCCGGATAAAGCGGTGGTAACAGTAACAGCTGGGCAAAAACTCAGCATTGCTGCATCGCAGTTAGGCGATGTAACCAATACATTTTTAAATGTGTATAACCCTGATGAATTAATAAAGGCGAGTGGACGGTGGAGCTTGAATAAAGGTTTTTGTTAGGTTTTTTGAAATATTGAAAAAGCCGGTCTTTTCTAAGACTGGCTTTTTTTATGATGCGTTTTAGTTACCGATTGGCAATTTGATAAATTTAAACCTGTTTCCTGCTCATGATGATTAGTGTATTATTTGCCGGTTGCAGGAATTAATCCAAGCTGTTGCATAAAACTTAAGTTATCAAAAAAATCCTGTTCTTCTGCAATCTTGCCACCACGCATTTTTACCAGCGTTACACCTTCTAATTCTACATCTTTTCCTGTTGCCGGTATGCCGAAAAATGTGCCTGTATGCCTGCCTTTAAAATCCCAATGTTTTACCAGTTTATCGCCCTGGCTAAACACATCAATAATGCTGAATTTAATGTTTGAAAACGCGGTAAGGTAATTTGCATAATATGCTCTTGCACTGTCAATGCCAACAATATCAGGATGTATGTGCATTACTACGTCTGTTGTAAAATTTAAATCGTTGAAATAATCAAGCTTACCATGATTGATAATTTCATCCCATGTATTCGTGTACATTTTAATGTTAGCAGCAACAGAATCTGTTGTTGATGTTTCTGTTGTTTGATTTGATGTGCATGATGTGAACACGCATGATAATATGATAGCAAATAATACAGTTATTTTGGATAGTTGTTTCATTGTTTTATTTTGTAATGATGATTTAATGATGACCATTTCTTTCCTAATTTCTCAATCATTTTCTTCGCCGCTGCCAATCGTATCGCTTTATTCTTCGCAATCATTTTTTCTTTTATCCAATGTTCCTAATGATGATGCAGTTGAATTAATAACGATGTAATAATTATCAACACAGGCAATATAATTTTGGCATTTGAATAAGTTAGATTGATTGTAATTACTTTTAAAGATAAGTGCATAAACGAAAAAACCTGCTTCAAAAGAGGCAGGTTTTTTTTATGTCAACAAAATTATTAATGCGGCATCTGCGGAGGTGCCTGCATTGAATCTCTTTGTGGTGCTTTAGGTGCATCAGCAACATCCAATACATCAATATCAAATACAAGATTTGAATAAGCAGGAATATCTGCACCTTGTGGCGTAGGACCATAGCCTAACATTGCAGGTATTAGTAATTTACCTTTTGCACCTTTGCCAAAATAAGGCAGGCATTCACTAAAACCCTGTATTGCACCACGTGAGCCAACCGGAATTTGTATCGGGTCTATATGGCCTTTTGAAGTATCCATATTTGTATCGAATACTTTTCCTGTTGTTAGCAGGTAACCTTTATATTTTAAAGTGGCAATCTTGCCTGAATCTGCTTTTAAAGACTGGTCGCCCGGGTTATCAAGCACAACATAAGCACCATTCTTTGTTTTTGTGCCTTTAAGATTATTTTTTGCCATGTATGCTTCAATTGATTTGATTTCATTTGCTTTTTCAGCATCTATGCTTTTCTGGTAATCAGCAACCATATCTTTCTGATCCTTAAAAACCTTAATCAACTGGACTTTGCATTTTATAACCTGTCCTTTTACAAGCATCGGGTTGTAATCAGGAATAATGCCCATGTTCTTTAAGGTATCAACGCTGATGCTCATTTCAGCACTGTCACCCTCGCTCATCAAAGGCACAATTTCCATAAACGAATATTTTGTTTGCTTACCTGTATCAACCGGACTGTATGCGGGTATTTTACCATACGTGCTGGAGAAAACAGAATCCCTATCCAGCAAAATATATTCAAGATTAAATTTAATAAACTCTTTTGCTTTAGGCTTTACTGTGCCATTGCCATGATATATTTTATAAGCCAGGCCTGATGGTGTTTTTTGATAATTCATATTACAGGCAACCAAGCTTATTGCACATAATAATACCTTAATTGTTTTTTTCATGTTGATTTGTTTGTGCGCTTTTGCACTTTTATTAATAATTGATTATGCTAATTCTGCTTCGTACAGCTTAATTACTTCTTTAAATTTTTTCACATTGAATTCAAGGCTTTCGTTACTTCTTCCGCCGGAAGCATTTTTGTGTCCACCACCTTCAAAGTGGGCACGGGCAAACTCATTCACATCAAAATTACCTTTGCTTCTAAAGCTCCATTTACGTTCTTCAACCCTGTCAATAAGTAAAGCACCAAGCTTAATACCTTCAATAGTTAAGAGGTAATTTACAAGCCCTTCTGTATCGCCGGTTTGTATATCAAATTTTATAAGATCTTTCTTATTTATTGCCATCAGTGCGGTATTGTATTCATAAATAACATGCAGATGATTCAGCAATGCATTGCCTGTAAACCGCAGCCTGTTCTCTAAAAAATTATCATAAATATTCTCATGAATAATATTATGCTCAAGTCCAAGCATTTTTAAATGTGCAACAGCTTTATGTGTATCGGCTGTCGTTATTGCAAAACGAAATGAGCCTGTATCTGTCATAATTCCTGTATAAATACATGCCGCCATGTCAACATTAAGCTTATCACTAAACGGTGATTGCACAATAAAATCGTATACCATTTCACAGGTTGAGCTTTTCCTAATATTACTTGCACCATAATCAAAATGTTCCTCTGCCGGTTGTTCATGATGGTCAATTAAAACTTTTACACACTTTGCTTCCATCAACGGTAATTCCATTTTACGTGTACGGTGCATGTTGTTGAAATCAAGGCAGAAAAGCAAATCAGCAGTATCTAATAATGCTTTACATTTTTCAGTATAAATCTCATAATCTATAACTTCATTACAGCCAGGCATCCAGTTTAAAAATTTTGCCCAGTTAGTTGGTGAAATAACAGTTACGTTATGACCAAGCGATTTTAAAAAATGAAACATTGCCAAAGCTGAACCCATTGCATCGCCATCAGGTTTCTGATGCATGGTTACAACCACATTTCTTGGTTGTTGTAATAATGGATAAAGATGCTCTATTGGCTGCATAAAGGCGGCAAAATTGCAGTTTTAAAAGCATTCGTTCAAATGAAATTTTAAATTTAAGACGATTATAGCAGCATGATATTGTAAGCCCTTACTTTTGCGCAATTTTAAAATTATGAGCAACATTACTTTTACAATGATAAAGCCTGATGCAACGGGCAAAGGTTTTACGGGTGCCATTATTGACCGGATTATTAAAGCAGGCTTTGTAATAAAGGCACTAAAATGGACAAAACTATCTGCTGAAAAAGCCGGTGAATTTTATGCTATTCATAAAGAAAGGCCTTTTTATGGTGAGCTTGTTGAGTTTATGAGCAGCGGGACAATTGTGGCAGCTATACTTGAGAAAGATAATGCGGTTGCAGATTTTAGAAAACTAATTGGTGCTACAAACCCTGCGCATGCAGATGCCGGAACGATAAGAAAAGATTTTGCAGCGTCTGTTGGGGAAAATGCAGTGCACGGAAGTGATAGTGATGAGAATGCAATTATAGAAGGTAATTTTTTGTTTTCGTCTCTTGAAAGATTTTAAATCTTACTTAAGTACACCATATAAACTGCCACCTTTATTAAATAAGCGTTCAATATTTTTTTCCGTTTGAATATCTTTTTCAAGCACCGGCGCAT
>CAHJWK010000125.1 GCA_903642275.1 Chitinophagaceae bacterium | reverse complement strand
GCACCTGATTCATACAAATCATTTTTAATTTTTTGTACAGATGGATGCGCTTTAAAAACAGCTTCTTCAAAATCATTTTGCAAATTATCTTTCCATGTAATAACAGGTTGTTGAATAATGTCTCTTATATTTTTTTTAGATGCTGATGGTTTAATCTGCATAAATGCCCAGCCGGTATGTATATGAATCTGAGGGTTAATTAAAACAATTTTATAAGCTGATAAATCAAGCTCAATTTTTTCCAGCATTTCACCACGTTGTGTTGCAAAACAAGGCTTGTTAATGATGAAGAACGGGCAATCGCTGCCAAGCTGTAAAGCATATTGCAACAACTTATCTTCATCAATATTTAAATCAAATTTTTCATTTAACAACTTCAGCATAAAAGCGCCATCAGCACTACCACCACCAAGCCCGGCACCTGTCGGAACATTCTTCCGTAAATAAATTTTTATAACAGGCAGTTGCGGAAAATCTTTTTTTAAAAGATGATATGCTTTGATGCAAAGATTGTTTTCAGCATCGCCATCAATCTTTGTTCCTGTTAAAAAAAGTTCTGTTGGCGCGGTATCGCTTTCAATTATCTCAAGCACATCATAAAAAGGTAACGGGTAAAAAACTGTTTCGAGATTATGATAACCATCATCCCGTTTACTAACAATGTTTAAGCCTAAATTAATTTTGCAATTGGGAAAAACTACCAAGACAATTATTTATTGCGCTTCTTTAATTCGTCTCTTATTTCAATGGCACGTATATAATCTTCCTGCTCCAACACATCAGATAAAAGCTTTTCAAGTTCCTGTGTGGTTAATTTGCCAAGGTCTCTTGCGGTAATACCCGATGTATCTAAAATAGGTATCTCAGATTTCTTTTGATTCTTTTCGTCTTCCATTAAAATGCCGGCATTCTCCAGTATGTTTTCAAACGTATAAATCGGGCAGCCAAAACGCACAGCAAGCGCCAATGCATCACTCGTACGGCTGTCAATCTCAACCGTATCATGTTCACTCACACAAACAAGCTTTGAGTAAAATATACCTTCCTGCAAATCATTAATAATTATTTCCATCAGCTCCACATTAAACGCATGCATAAAATTTTTCATCAGGTCATGCGTCAGCGGACGGCTCGGTTGCATCCGTTCCAGCGCCACCGCAATAGCCTGCGCCTCAAAACCACCAATCACAATCGGCAGCCTGCGCAAGCCGTTCACCTCACCCAAAACAACTGCGTACGAATGCGTTTGCGTAATACTATGCGATAAAGCAACAATCTCTAATTCTATTTTCTTCATTGCTGTAAAAAGCGCAAAAATAAAGATTAAAACCTACAGATAAAACTTGAAGTCAATTAAGGTTATAATAAAGATTATTTGGGCAGCATCAGCAGTTGAACTGCTATTCATCTGCGTCCCGCTTTACGCTGCAAGTCCTCATTTCGCTGCGCTGCACTCCGGGCTTTCCGCTTCAATCGGGGCTGCGGGCTGAGTGGAAGGACTGCTATTGTTATAGATTGTTAAGATTTAAAAATTATTAATGTCTTTCCCAACGTTTTTGTTTTTGCAGCTGTAAATAATAATGTTTTGTTTAAAAGATATTTATGATTTTATTATTAGTGTTCAAATTAAAAAACAATTATCATTGATTTACTCAAAAAAATTTTATGAAACAGTTTTTTTTATTCATTTTTTTATCATGCATTATTATTATAGGTTGTACCAAAAGTGCAAAGACTGATAACGTACAAGCAACGCAATTAATACCATTTTCTGTTAATAATTATTGGGTTTATACTACTGAAGATTATGATACTTCCGGAAACCTAATACCGTTTTCACCATCTAAACCAATATTACAAGACACACTTATTTACAGTGATACAGTAATAAATGATACAACCTGGTATACCAACTTACCTGGTGATTCACTTGGCTTAATGTCTACCACTAACGCGGTTTACGGGAATTTTCTTTCGGAAAATACATCTCATATCTATCTTAAAAGTACGGATGAAGATTCAGAAACAATTTATCAGAATTTTACAGACTGGCAATATGGGAAATTAGTAGCTTTTAATAAAATTTATAACAAAAATGGTTATGACGTTATAAAGAATGTAGATACACTGGTTGACCGCAATTCGGTATATGAATATGATGAATATTATGTAAAACCAGGGCTTGGTATAGTAGAAATTGATTACTACTGGGTAAATTACCATACTGATGGAAGCACAAGTTTCAGCTTACGACGCAAAAAAACCTTAAAATCTTATTCCGTTCATTAGATTAGTTTATAAATTCAATGTACATCAGATGCCCAATCAAGTTGGGCATGACGTTCAAGAGCGTAACTTTTACTCTTGCCATAAAAACGTTTAAGAGCTAATCAATCACTCAAACGTCTTTCCCGTTCATGCGGGCTGCTTTAAAGCAAAACTACTTCGTCGTTTCTCCTCGCAAAGACGTAAACTCCCCACCAACCCACTTTTCCACTGCAAATGCCTTAGTGAAGCCCCCACCAACGCATTTTCATTCAAAAATGTCTTCCTGAACTCCCCACCAGCACACTTTGCAGGTACAAATGGCTTAGTGAAGCGCCCACCAATTCATATTTATTGCAAAATGCCCTGGTGAAGCCTTCAGCGGCTCATCACACCAAAACAATAGCCCGATGAGCCTTAAACCTGCCATACATTAGAAAAAGTTTTTAAGTTTAAATATCAAATTAAACACAATGAAACAAATATTCTATGCACCGGATGCCACTAATGCGGCCGGCACTTCATCAAACACAATTTCACCAACAGACACGCACACACGCCACGTGAGTAACCTGCCAAACAAAGATGCCAACCTGCTTGCCGTGGGTGAAACTGTAAGTGATAAATGGGCTGCGAACAGTTTTATGGCGCTCATCTGGAAAACGCAACCGGATTTTGCGGATGATGTGGCCGCGTTTGCAAAACAATTACAGGGCCGCAACAGTGAAGGCGGCAAGCGCAGCCAGCAAACTAAAGACCTGGAAAACCTCGACATGGCAATTGAAGATGCGTTGCCATTTGTAAAAGCGTACATCGCTGATAAGTTTGGTCCGAAGGATGCGAAGGCGCATTACGGCGAGTTTGGTATTGTACATCGCGACAGTGGTTACGAGTTACCCGCAGACAGGCAAAAGCGTAAAGATGCGCTACGCATGATGGTGGATGCAATGACGGCGAATAGTTTTGACACCAAACAATACGGCACTGCCTGGTGGACGGATATTAAAACAAAATATGATGCTGCGGTGGCAGCGGCTACAACAGGCACAGGCAGTATTTCAGGTAATGTAAGTGAGCTGCTTTTACTGCGTACCACTTTGCGCCGTGTACTGCATAGTGTGTTGCTGATACTGGAAGCAAATTATCCTGACACGTTTGAACAGGTGAGAAGAGACTGGGGATTTATGAAAGAGACGTATTAATGATGGATAAAAATTCGCAAAAGTGACAATATGTTTTCCCGGTTTTTTGTACGGGGAAAGTTTGATTTCAAATACTTAACCTCATATTAATAAAAGAGACCGGCACAATTACCAGTCTCTTTTATTAATATGACTTTATACTAATTTACTTTTTACTTGCAGGTGGAATAATATTATTCATGCGCAAATACTCAACCATTTGCCCGTAGTGGTTATAAGTATGTGCAAGCGTCTCCATTACCAGCCCAAGCCTTGTTCCGTTATCTTTTAAAAACGGGCTTCTGACAGGCTCGGTCATATTCTTTTCATTAATGGTTAGTACAGCTTTATGAAGAGATACAAATGAACCTTGCAGGTAATTAATAATTTGAGCTTTTGTACTAACTGAATCGGGCGCTGATTCATTAATCTCGCTATCAGCAGGCAATTTTTCTAATATACCGGCAGCTAACAGGTATTGTGTAGCAGAAAAGTGTTTTACCTGCTGCGCAAAAGTTCTTACTCCTTCAAACTCACCATTGGTTGGGGCAAAGGAATATTTATCTTCAGGCATGGCTGCAGCAGCAGGAACAAGTTCATGTTCCATTCTGCTTATCCAGTAATCAAGAACTTGTGCAACAGGAACAGAAGCTGATGTTTTTTGTATTTGCCCATTTACATTATTAAAAATGCAAGACAATAAGTACAAGATGGCGAATGCAAAAACGCCGGAGCATATTTTTTTCATTAGTGTAAATATTTTGCCTGAACATACAGGCATGTTAAAAATTATTGATTATATCTTTTTATAAAATCAAATAATTTTTGGTGGATGAAAGTTATCTGAAGAAAATCCCGGTATAATACTTATAGTGATTGAACGGCTTACAATTGCCAGCATAGAAACATTGGCCGGCACGCTATTTATATGACTTATTATAAAAGCATGAAAGCAGGTACAGACAATGAATGGATTGCAGGTGTGCTTACAAGTTTGAGAAGAATTTTTATGGCAATTATCCTGAAAACATCTTTCTTGGAACTTATAAAATACTGATGCATTTTTAATACATGGATAAACAGTTAATAATCCTATGTAGGCAGCAAGAACAAAAGATATAAGTCTCATTTCAGATTTAGGAAATTTTATTATTGAATTGAAATCTAATAACCAGTATTAAAACAATAGCTCATTTATTGATTATCAAAATAACTGTTTCTGTTTATGGTCAATTTCAAATACATGCGAAACATTATTAAAAGTAAGTTGATAAATTAATATCTTCTATTGCAACAACTCACTCAGCTTTTGTTCCAGTGCATCACCACGTAAATTTTTACCAACAATTTTCCCGGTCGGGTCAATCAACATATTCTGCGGAATTTCTTTGATATGGTATAGTTCTGCTACTGCATTTTGAAATTGCTTTAAATCACTTACATGCGTCCATGTTAAGTTATCAGCATGAATGGCTTGTATCCAATTGTTCTTTTCCTGGTCAAGCGAAACACTTAACACCGTAAAATTTTTTTGTTTGTATTTATTATAAGCTGCAACCACGTTCGGATTTTCCATACGGCAAGGCCTGCACCAGCTTGCCCAAAAATCAACCAAAACATATTTGCCTTTAAACTGTGACAATGAAACTTTTTTACCTGCTGTATCAGTTTGTGTAAAGTCTAAACTTTGTGTGCCCATTGCACCAACTTTATCCTGTTTAATTACATCAGCAAGGTTCTTTGCAAACTGGCTTTGTACAGCTAAGCCATCAAGCTGGTTATATCTTTTTTCCAATACCAGCACATCACGGTTAGGGTCAGTATCATAACTATACGCCAGCAACAAAGCAGCAACCGGTGAAGATTTTTTACGTGCCACAAAACGGTCAACAGCATTCTGGTACATGTTGTAAGCTGTGTTCAGTTCAATCACTGCACTGTCATGCAAACCTTGTGCGGTGGCACTCATTGCCTGGTTGCGGTAAAAATCAACATAATCATTCAAAGGCTTTATATCGTACAAAAATTCTTCGTAATCAAGGTTGCTTGGAGAGCCGGTTATAACAACATCAGTTTCACTTGCGCCATTAATATTTATTGTATCGTTACCCATAAATAAAACCATACGCCGTTGCAGCGATGGGAAAAGAATAATCCGCGCATCTGTATTTTCAACTGAACCTTTTAAAACGAAAACACCCTGTTCAACTTTTGTTTTTGTGATGGTATCTGTGCCGTTGAAGGCAAGTAAAACAACCTGCGCATTTTCAGGCACTGACTTCATTTTGCCTGTTATAAAAAACGATTTTTTATTTTGTGCCTGCAATAACAAAGGCGATATCAGCAATAAAAAAATTACCTGCTTCATATGTTTGATAGGAAATTTAAAATATGCAAATTAACCATGAATTGCTTAACGTATGCTTAATTTAAGATAGCATCAAGAAACGCTTTTGTATCTGCCTGTATATTGTTTGAATATTCGATAGCTTTTATATATGCAGTGCCGATGATTGCACCATTTGCATATTTACAAACAGACTGAAAACTTGATTTATCTTTTATACCAAAGCCTACCAGCACCGGGTTTTTTAATTGCATGGAATTAATTTTCTGCAAATATTTTTCAACTGCATTAAAATCTTTTTTATTACCTGTGGTTGATGAAGATGAAACCGCATATAAAAAGCCGGTACTTAACGCATCCAGTTTTTTTATTCTTTCTTCTGATGTTTCAGGCGTGATGAGAAAGATAAAATCCAATCCATATTTTTTTATTACAGAGCCGTATTCATTTTCAAATTCATATTCAGGAAGGTCTGGAAGAATGATGCCATCAATTGGTAAGCTTGCCGCCTGTTTACAAAAGTTTTCAAAGCCAAACTGCAACACAGGATTTATGTTACCCATTAAAATAACAGGCACATAAATTTCCTTCCTGAAATCTCTTAGTTGTTCAAAGAGCAACTGCATTGTCATACCGTTTTGTAATGCTTTTATATTGCTTGATTGAATAACAGGACCATCAGCTAACGGGTCGCTGTAAGGCATTCCAAGCTCAATAATATCAGCACCATTATCCTGCAAAGCTTTCATTACTTCAATTGTATTATTTAATTGAGGAAAACCGGCAGTGCAATAAACGTTTAGAATATTGTTTTTCTTTCTTGTGAAAAGTTCTTCGAGTCTGTTCATTAATAAGGTTAAAATTTAAAAGTCAAAGTAAAGATGCTTAAACCCTCATAATTTATAATTCATACATCATAATTCGTCCATTGTCTTCATATACGTCGCCATATCTTTATCACCACGTCCGCTTAAACAAACAACCACAACATCATCTTTCGTAAATTTCATTTGATGCAATGCCGCCAATGCATGTGCAGTTTCAAGTGCAGGAATTATGCCTTCCATTTTAGCTAAATTGAATGAAGCTTTCAACGCTTCGTCATCTGTTGCAGATAAAAATTTTGCTCTGCCGCTTTCATATAAATGCGCATGTAAAGGACCAATGCCTGGATAATCCAGACCCGCTGAAATACTGTGTGGCTCAGTAACCTGGCCATCTATAGTTTGCATTACCAGACTTTTACTGCCATGCAAAACACCTGGTTTGCCAAGCTGTGTTGTTGCTGCACTCATACCACTGTTAATGCCACAACCAGCTGCTTCTACTGCAATCAACTGAACTGATAAATCATCTAAAAAATGATAAAAAGCACCAGCCGCATTGCTGCCGCCGCCAACACAAGCCATTACATAATTTGGTAATTCAGTTCCAATTTTTTCTTTCAACTGAATTTTTATTTCTTCGCTGATGATGCTTTGAAAACGTGTAACCATATCAGGATAAGGATGCGGGCCAACAACAGAACCTATCACATAATGTGTATCATTTGGATTGTTAATCCAATCTCTTATGGCTTCATTTGTTGCATCTTTCAAAGTCTGGCTACCACTTGTTGCCGGTATAACTGCGGCACCTAACATCTTCATACGTGCAACATTCGGTTGTTGCCGCTCCATATCTTTCACACCCATATAAACAATACATTCAATACCTTTTAATGCGCAAACAGTTGCCGTTGCAACACCATGCTGACCAGCACCGGTTTCTGCGATAATTCTTTTTTTACCTAATCGTTGCGCTAATAAAACCTGCCCGATTGCATTATTAATTTTATGTGCGCCGGTGTGGTTTAAATCTTCCCGCTTTAAATAAATTTTTGTGTTGAATTGATTGCTTAATCGCTCTGCATAAAATAATGGCGTTGGCCTTCCCGCATAATCATGTAATAAATATTGAAACTCTTTTTGAAAAGCTTCATCATACATAATCTTTAAATAATTATTTCGCAGCTCTTCTACATTGCGATGCAGCATTTCTGGAATGTATGCCCCACCAAAATTTCCATAGTATCCAAAAATATTCGGTTGTTTATACGAGCCTTTATTATTTGGAATTGATATGTTGAGCATATAGATAAAATTAAAGAGTGCAATTTATCAGCTTTATAATAATATCGGTTATGTTGTTATTGTTCTTACGCTTTTGTAAGCGTATGACCGTGTTTATTAATTTGCACAATTGTAATCTTTATAAACTTAATACTTCGCAATGTTTATTTTTTATGAGAACTTATCTTCGCGCTATTACATAAACTGAATGGTCTATAAAAAATTTCTCTGCTGTGCAACGCTTTTCGCTTTTATGTTAATTACTAAAAGTAGCCTTGCACAAGCACCTGCTACATATAACAGTGCTGATATTTATCTTCAGTTAAAAAAATTAAATGTCCTTGGAAGTGTATTATATATTGCAGCGCATCCTGATGATGAAAACACAAGATTACTTACTTATTTTTCGAAAGAAAAATTATACCGCACCGGTTACTTAAGTTTAACCCGTGGTGATGGGGGACAAAATTTATTAGGAGATGAGCAGGGCATTGATTTGGGTTTGATAAGAACACAGGAATTATTATCAGCACGGCGCATTGATGGTGCTGAACAATTTTTTGGCCGTGCTTATGATTTTGGGTTTTCAAAAAGTGCTGATGAAGCGCTGAAGATATGGAATCATGATAAAATTTTAAGTGATGTGGTTTGGGTGATAAGAAAATTTCAGCCGGATGTAATTATTACCCGTTTTCCCGGCGATGAAAGAGCCGGTCATGGTCATCATGCAGCTTCTGAAATTTTAGCAAAAGAAGCATTTACTGCCGCGGCAGATTCAACGAAATTTCCTGAGCAGTTTAAGTATGGCATAAAGCCCTGGCAGGCAAAAAGAATTTTATGGAACACTTTCAATTTTGGCGGCACTAATACTACAAGCTCAGATCAATTTAATCTTAACATTGGTTCTTATAATCCTTTGCTTGGCAGGAGTTATGGAGAGATAGCTGCGGCAAGTAGAAGCCAGCATAAAAGCCAGGGTTTTGGAGTGCCTGCATCACGTGGCGCATCTTATGAATATTTTTCTTTAACAGCAGGTGAACCTTTAAAAAGTAGTTTGTTTGATGGTATTGATACAACATGGAGCCGCGTTGAAAGTGGAGCTGGTATTGTATCGCAGGTTGATACTATCATTAATAATTATCATTTTGATCATCCTGAAAATTCTATTCATGCGTTGGTTGAATTGTATAAAGCCATTCAGCAATTACCGGATGGTTATTGGAAAAACAAAAAAATTGATGAAGTAAAGCAACTGCTCATGGAATGCAGTGGAGTTTACGCTGAAGCAACAACAACTAACGAATTTACCATTCCTCAACAAAGCTTCACGGTTCAGTTTTCTATAAACAAAAGATTGAATAATGATGTGGTTCTAAAAAATTCAAAGCTGCTTGCATTTGATTCATCAATTAACTTAAATCTGTCAACAGACAAGAACATAAATTTTACGCATAGTTTTTATGTTGATGCATCAACGCCTGTTACGCAGCCCTACTGGCTGCAATATCCTTTAGACGGAATCGGAAGCTTTACTGTAAATGATCAAACGCTGATCGGCAAAGCACAATCAGATGCGGCATTCACTGCTTCATTTACATTTACTATTAACGGAACAGACATCATAGTTGACAGACCCGTTCAGTATAAATTTACTGACCCGGTCAAGGGTGAATTATATGAACCATTTATTGTTATAAATCCGGTAAGCGTTTTTTTGCAGCCCACAGTTGTATTAACCAATATCAAACAAGAAAATACATTGCTTAAAAATGATGAAGTGCATGTTGCAGTGAAAAGTTTTATTGAATCACCAAAAACAAATTTGCAATTGTTTTTTATCCAGGCGAATGATTCAACGCTTATTAAAGACACGATTGTTAACCTTCAATATAATGGCGTTTATGATTTTGGATTTGCCATGAATTCAGTATATAAAAAAGATAAAGGCCATCCTGTAATTGCTGTTAAATTAAATAAAAACAATAACAATAATATTTACACGAGGAACCTCCACACAATTGAGTATGACCATATACCGTATATACATTATACAACAACTGATAAAATAAAAATTATTGATGCGCCGATAATAACATCCGGTAAAAGAGTTGGTTATATTGTTGGAGCAGGAGATAAGGTGCCGCAGGATTTGCAACAAATGGGCTATGAAGTAAAAATCTTAAATGAAGCAGATGTTACTGATGCAAATCTTAAACAGTTTGATGCAATCATAACAGGTGTGCGTGCCTATAATGTACATGAATGGCTTAATAGTAAATATGATATGCTGATGCGTTATATTCATAATGGCGGTAACCTTATTGTTCAATATAACACCAACAACCAAATTGGTTCTGTTGATGGAAATATTGGCCCTTATAATTTTAATATTGGCAGAACAAGGGTTACCGAAGAAAATGCTGTCGTGCATGTTTTACTGCCGGATAATGTAGCACTGAATTATCCAAACAAAATAACCAATACAGATTTTAATAACTGGGTACAGGAACGCAGCACATACCAGGCTGAACAAATGGATAATCATTTTGAAGCACTGCTTGGCATGCATGATGTGAATGAACCTGAAAGTAATGGCAGCCTTGTAGTTGCAAAATATGGTAAAGGAAATTTTGTGTATGCAAGCCTTGTATTTTTTCGACAGCTGC
>CAHJWK010000124.1 GCA_903642275.1 Chitinophagaceae bacterium | reverse complement strand
ATTGGGGAAACAGGAAGAATCATGCAGGCAACTGTACTTTATTTTTGCGAAGTGAAAACAATATTGCACCTGTTATGCACATTACAATTACAGCTAATGAAATAAGCACCTGCATGTTAGTGTTAAACCATGCGTCAAACCAATGTGCACCAAGCATTTTAAGCCCGATAAAAATCAGTACAACAGCAATGCCCTGCTGCAGATATTCGAACTTGTTTACAGCACCTTTTAATAAGAAGAACAAGCTGCGCAACCCAAGCACAGCAAAAATATTTGAAGTGTAAATTACCAGTTTATTGGTTGATATACCAAGCACCGCAGGTATAGAATCCAACGCAAACACAAGGTCAATGCTGGCAAGCATCATTACTACAATAAACAAGCTTGTATATAAGCGCCTGCCATTTTCTGTTATCCAGAATTTGCCGCCGCCGTCATTCATCGTTACAGGAAAAATCTTCTTTACAAATTTGTAAATCTTTAATGTTTCAGGATCAAACTTATCATCTTCTTTTGCCCTGAACATTGTGTAACCTGTATATAAAAGAAACGCACCGAAAATATATAACACCCATTCAAAACGATGCACCAATGCAACACCAACGGTTATAAAAATAATACGAAACACGATTGCCATTAAAATGCCAATCAACAAAACACGGGAATAATATTTTTCATTTACAGCAAACGCTGTAAAAATGAGTATGAAAACGAAAATATTATCAATGCTTAAACTCCATTCCATTAAATAAGCACTGATATATTCAAGCGCTGGCTGTTTACCATCTTCAATCCATACAAAAACAAAAAAAGCCAAAGCTAATATTACCCAGAATATTGTTTGAAGCAACGCTTTTTTAATAGTTATTGCCTTATTTTTTTTACTGAGTAAACCCAAATCAAAAAGCAATGCTAATGACAAGACTATCCCAAAAACTATGTAGGTAATCGTTTCTCTTGACATGAATTGTTTTTAGCTGCCAAATAAATTTTTTCTGCGCCACTGGTACACTAATCCAAACAAAATAATAATTGCAATGGGTATAACAATGTTTATAGATTGCCAGGTTGATTTTTGATCTGATACCTTCTTTTTATCTAACAGGCGTAAGGTAAAATCTTTATTGCGGCTTTCAAATATGTTACTTGTGCTGGTTAAATAATCAATACAATTCAGAAAAAATTCGCGATTGGCAAAGCGGTAATTTTCGTAAGGCAGTTCACCCATCGGTAACGGGCCGCTGGTTTCGCTTACTTCATTAGTAACAATATCTGCATCACTCATTACAATTTGTTTTGTATCTATTATATTGCTTGCTGCGAAAGATTTTCCGAGCGCTTTGCTTACCGAATCTTTTATAGTTTGTGTAAGCCTGTTGGCATATAAAGAATTAAATTTTCCCTCCAGCAAAACAGCTACCGGAATATAATGCTGATTATAGGAACTAAAGTTTTGCTGGCTGATTTCATCCATAATTTTATTAATACTTACAATTGCCGGTGAACTTATTAAACGGCTTGATGTATCGCTGGAAAGTAAAATAGTTTTTGTAATACCTGGTGCTTTTATAGTATCAATACTGGATGGAAAGACAGATAGTACACGATCTAAATTTTTTGAAATAATATTATTGTTGGGCGAAGAAAGAAACGGATAATACGGCCATGGAAAGCGCTGCATCTTTGGGCTGCCATCGGCATTATAACCTGTAACCAATGGAATTTTGCTGCAGTTTAAATCCTGTAACAGGTTACCATTGATGCGCACACCATATTTAAACAAAATATCGTCAAGATTTAAGTTGCGGTCAAAGGCAACAAAGTCTGCCTGGCTCCTCATAAGGCTATCAAGCTCGGCATATAACTTATCAATACACCATATGATTTTTCCGCCATGCATTACAAATTGATCAAGCTTTAACTTGTCTTCATCTGTAAAAGGTTTTGTCGGTTTTACAATCAATAAAGTATTTACAGCATCAGGATTTATGTAAGATGCTTTAAGATCAATAGGGCCAAACCGGTAATCAGATGTAAGGCTTTTTATTAGATCATTCACCTGTTGTGGCGGTGCTTCACCGTTACCCAAACAATAAGCAATTATAGGAATATTTTTTCTGGTAAGCTTATCAATTGCGTTTGCAAATTTGTATTCAAGCAATGCTTCTGCTGCGTTCAATGTTGCTTCTTTATCTTCCTGCGGCTCATCATTCACCACATTATAATTTTTAAATACAGTGCGGCTGCTGCGCAGATCAATAGCAACTGGTTTATAATTACCGTACTTAATAATTGCAGATGGAATGATTAACTGTTGCGTTGCTTTTTCATTGGTTGATGCATCACTGTTTTGTTCAAACACAATACCTAAACGTTGCAAACTATCATATAAATTATTTCTATCACTGTCGGTTAAATTTTCACCGGGTTTTTCAAAATGAAAGCGGATATTATTATGACTAATCTCTCTAAATTCAGATAGCAGATCATTGGTGGCAATACTTAATTTTTTATAATCAGCTGGTAAATCTCCCGTAAGAAAGACAGTAATATTTATAGTTGAATCAAGTTTGCTTAATAATTTTTTTGTGGATTGATTTAAGCTAAAACGTTTCTCGGCTGTTAAATCAAACTGATAGCGTAGTAATGTTGATGCATAGATTACGGCAATCAACCCAATAAGCAATATTAGCCAGGCATATTTTTTAGTTGATTTTTTTGTTTGTTGATCCATCTTATCGTTCTTCAATGTTTTGTTTGGTGACAGCAATAAAAAAAAAGATAACTGCAAAAAAGTAAATCACATCACGCAGATCAATCAAGCCCTTACTTATATTCTTATAATGAAAATTTATACCAAGCATCTGTACATAATAATCTAATCCATTTGAAAAAAAAGGCATCTTGCTTAAAGCATCAAAACCTGCATATAAAATTAAACAAACAAATGCGCCGCTAATAAAAGCAACCACTGTGTTGTTGGTAAAACTGCTGGCGCATAAACTTACTGAAGTAAAAACGGCGCCTAACAAAAATAAGCCCGTATAACTGCCTACGGTTGCACCAACATCAATACCTCCGGCTGCACTTAAATGTTGTAATGAAAATGCGTAAATAATGGTTGGCATTAAAGCAAGCAACACAATTAATAATGCGCCGAAAAATTTGCCCCAAACAATTTGGGATGATGTTAGCGGCAATGTTTTTAATAACTCAAATGTGCCTGCTTTATATTCATCAGCCAAGCTGCGCATTGTGATTGTTGGAATAAGAAACAGTAAAACCCATGGTGCCAAAGAAAAGAAACCATCCAGCGAAGCATAACCAAAATCAAGTAAGCTGGTGTCAGGAAAAACAAAAAATATGAGTCCATTTAATAAAAGAAAAACGACCAATGCAATATAACCGGTAAGGCTGCTGAAGAACTGGTTCCATTCTTTTTTGCAAATCATCCACATGCTTCAAAACTACTGCCTATATATTCTCAGCGAAGCAAATTTTTATAAGGTTTGGTGAAATAAAATTGAAAAGAATGAAACGCTTATGTTTATTCTATTAAAAAAACAATCGGGTAATTAAAGGTTTAAAAACAGCAAGCCAATTCCAGACAAAGCGATTATCATCATGACCTTTTTCACCAATATCAATTTCCTGACAGTGATAAATAATTTTATCCATTATCTTATTAATGAACTTTAAAGAAGATATTTTTTTTATAACTTCTGCAATTTTTTGCATATACACATGCGCCCATATTTCAATAGCCATCGATGCATCCAAAACGCTAAAATCAACATTAAATAATTCAACATATTTTTTCTTTATTAAAATAATTAGATCAGCAGTTGAATCTTGTATGTTTTGCTGAAGTAACCCTGTTAGTTCTGCATCATTGTAAATCTTTATTGCATATTTTAAAAATCGAATGCTGATATTTTTATTATGAACTGATATTATTACATTCATCTTGGCAGTAAACTTAATTATAATACCGTCAATTTATTTCAACAGCAGCTCTCGTTCCAAACATTTCAAATCGTTAGCATCATAATAATTTTTATACCAGTCAGTAGTGTATAAGTAGATGGCATTTTTCAGTATGCGGTTACGAAACTGAAAATGGTCAACCAAACGTATTGCTTCAATGGCAAACGCAGTTACAATGTCAGCATCTCTTATTTCAAGCAGGTTATCGCCATTCTGCGTTTCTGCAAGCTGTGCAAGATTGCTGCTGCCGCAAAAAACAACAGGATTTTTTCCTTTAAAATCAATTACCACAAACTTGTGATGTATGCTTACACCCGGAATATTTTCTTCTTCTTTAAACGGCGGCGGAAGCTGATGTGCAATACCTGCACCGGCAACACGTACGCCATTCTTGCTGCCTGGTTTATACAATGTGATGTCTTTACTTTTATCAACAATGCCGTACGTAAAAATGTTATCGTTTTCATGTGCAGCACGAATGTTTTTTAAAAGATTACCACTGCCGGTTGTATCATTCATCACAGCAAACAATACATCGCTTGTGGCATTCTTTACTGCATCAGCCATATAATTTATTTCTTCTTCAGCAAAGGATGCGGGATGTGGTGAAACGCGAATCGTCATATCAGGTAAACCTCTTTTGTTGCTGATATCAAATTTATTAGTCGCAATATCCAATGTATGAAAAGCCTTCATCTTATCAACACCAAAACTATCATTGAATACATCTTCATAAAACTGTGCAATGGTTTTATCTTCAAAAATCAATACATGGTTTGCGTTTATATAAAGCCCATTGGTTGAAAAGTTGGTTGAGCCCGTTAATACTTTTACAGGTTTTTGATTGCGTTTTTGTATCAGCACTTTGCTATGACTAAACCGGCTGAACCTTCCCCGCACAAGCAATGCAGCTTTGCCGGCATCATTTATCATTTGCTCAAACACATCTTCAAAAGCAGGGTTACCTTTCGAATCTTTATCTGTATGCAGCGAAGCATTATCAAGTATTATTCTTACACGGTCTTCTTTTGCCAGTTTTATTAAAGCATCACATACAAATGGCTCATTTAAATCATACGCAAAAACATCAAGGCTTAACTTTTTATTCTTTAAAGTTTCATCAAGCATTTCATATATGCGCATTCTTGCCTGCCAGCCCATCCACGCAAATTGCTGTTTATACGTGTAAGGCTTTACTGCCTTGTTTTTTTCTTTGGATGATGGGCCGCTGTTTGCATCAAGGTTAAATATAAGGTCAGTATCATTTGGACGTATTTTATTATTGTCGCCAAAAGTATTTATATACGCCTGTGAGGCAATAAAGCTTCTGGTAAAGCCAAGTTTAAACTTTCCTTTTTTAAACGGGCTTACATCGATTTTAATACTTGATGTAAGGCTCGCATTAAGTGGTTGCAACGTACTATTTACAATATATCTCGGCGTAATATAGTAGGTATATTTTCCATAATATGGGTTGCTGATATTATATTGCGTGGAAGGCACATGCAACCAGTTAAATTTTTGTATGGGTGAAAATTCAGATGTAGTAATATCGGCATTTTTTGATGCGTTAATATTTACTGCACCGCTTTTATAAGTAAGCTTGTTAAAAACATAGTAACTTTTATCATTGAACTCAACTCGAATACTAAAGCCCGTAAAATTTTGCAATAAATTTTCTGCAAGACTAAAGGCAAGTAAAGTTGTTGCATCACCTTTATACGCCTTAACAGTAACACCGTTAGCTTTAGATTTTCGGCTCATACAATAAGTTTTAGTTGTAATTGTGAATATACTACTTATCGTGCTGAGCAATGCAACAGGAAACAAATCTTACTAAAACCTATTCAAACACTTTATCGTCCACGCCTTTATTAATTATGTAGGATGCATAATCAATCTCTACTTTACCTTTTTTGTTTTTTAATTTCTCTTTATCAGCAGGTTGGCTGTCATCAAAATCAAGCGTAACACCTTTGGGTAGTTTATAATCTTTTGCATTAAAGCTGAACTGCACTTTATCGGGTAATGCGTAATCAGCATACTTACCATAGCTCAACACAACCTCATATGTTCCGTTGTCACGTGTTGTGGTAACCGCTTTTTTTATTAAAAGATTTGCTTCGTCAATGTATAAAGTTGAAAGCACCACATCGCTGTTCTCATCGTTGGGTAAAAGCTTTACAACTTTTGTTTTGGTATTGTTGATGTTTGTTTCTCCCGCATCCAGTGCCGTAAAATTATTTGTACTGATGATAGTTCCCATGTTCACACTGATGCCACCTTTCGGCAACACAGAAATACCACCATTTTTTTGCAAGCGAAAATGATTTGGCTTTTTAAAATACACCACCACTTTACTTACAGGTGCTTTTATAAACGCTACATCTGTTTTTAAAACACCTGTTGCAGTGTAATCATTTACTTTATCAAGCTTTGCTTTTACTTTATTAATAAGTGCAGTTGCATCCTGCGCATGAATAAATAATGAACAATGAGTAATGAATAATATTAAAACAAATTTCTTCATTCTATAAAATTTATTAAAAGCACAATGCATCATATATATTTATAATTCATCATTAACTCAATATATCTTTTTTCTTCATAACCCAAACCGTTGCGCTTACTAACACAACGATGTAAATCAGCAAAATAATTACGGAATGTATTATGTGCGGCAGGTTTTGCAAAGTGCCTGCAAGTGCTTCGTTATTTGCATTTACCTTTTCATCAAAGAACTCTTTCCAGGTAACCATGTGCGTGGTAAATAAGTAAGGACTGATTGCCTGAAACACAGGCAGGTTAAGCGTTCCAAGCACGGTGAATAAAATAATCACACTCATCGTTGTAACAATCGGCCCGATTGAGTTCTCCGCAAATGCAGATAGAAAAAATCCGACAGAAGCAACCGTTATCAATGCAACAAAGGCAAAACAAAATGCACAGCCATAACGCCAGAACACATCGTCCTGTCTTATTAAAACAATGTATTCATTCTTCATTAAAAACAAATCACTCTTTCCAAAGATTACCACACTTACAAAGAGTGCAAGAAAAGCAACCCAGATGAGCAATAGCAATGTATAAACACAAACAGCACAAAATTTTGAAACCACAATTGAAGTGCGGCTGTAAGGCTTTGCCATTAACAGGCGAAGTGTACCTATGTTTGCTTCGCCCGAAATTAAATCTGCTGAAATTAATGTTACCAGCAACGGTACATGCACCAGCATTAACTGCAGCACAATGTAACATACCATGTAGCCGTTAAGCAGTTTACCCTGCACATCAAAATTGCCAAGGCTTTGCAGCATGAAGTCTGCATATTCCTGCCCATCTACTTTTAAACCAAACTGCATTATTGTAATTAACACAGCTACCGCCACAAACGCTATGTATGTTCTCGGGCGACGAAAAATTTTGTACAATTCAATTTGTAAAAGCTGCCACATGTTGTCCGCTACTAGTTACCTGTAAAAAATAATCTTCCAGTGAATGCCTTGATTGCAATGAAACAATTTTTATGTTTTGCTGCACTAACCATACGTGTAAATTGGGTATTGCGTTGCGATGTATTTTAAGCAACAGACTATTGCTCCGTTGCGGCTGCAAAGCAGTTTGCCAGGCACTGTTTTGTAATAACAATAATGCCTCAGTATTGTTTAATGAATCTAATTCAAGCAAGGTTTGCGCAGGGTCAAATAATTCAGCCGTTGTTCCTTCCACAAGCTTCTTTCCTTTATCAATAATTAAAAGCCTTGTTGCAACCTGCTCCATCTCGTTCAGCAAGTGCGATGAAACCACTAAAGTTTTTTTCATCTCGCGGCTTAAATGCAGGATAAGGTTTCTTACATCTGCTATGCCTTGCGGGTCTAAACCATTGGTTGGTTCATCTAAAATAATTAACCGCGGGTCATGTATTAATGCAATCGCAATCCCAAGCCGTTGCTTCATTCCCTGGCTAAAAGTTTTTACTGTATCATGCGCTCTTTCCTTTAATCCAACCATTTCTAACTGCTGCATTAATTTTTTTTCCGTTGGATGAATACCGCTCATGCGGGCAAAGAGATTAAGATTATTGTAAGCTGATAAATATTTATAAACGTCAGGTTTTTCAATGATAGCACCGACTGATTGAAGAATTGTTTTACGATGCTGGTTCAGTTTCAAACCAAACATTTTTATATCACCTTGTGTTGGTTCAATCAATGTTAGCAACATGCGGATGGTAGTTGATTTACCTGCTCCGTTCTGGCCAAGAAAACCATATACATCACCTTCATTTACGGTAAATGAAAGCGCATCAACTGCCTTTATATTTTTATAATGTTTGGAAAGATTTGTAACCTGAACTACCTGCTGCATTGCAGCAAAGATAAATCTCAATGCTTAGAGCTAATTACGCAAGTAAGAAGTTTATAATTGATTCTGCTTAGACATCTTAATTATTATATCGTAAATTTTAGTTTGTTATTTTGATGTTTCAAAAGCGAGATACCTGTCAAAGAATGGAAGTATTTCTGTATAAATTCTTCCATCAGTTCCATTAAGAAATTCAGCATGGCCGCCAAGATATTCTTCAGCAAAATGAGTAATGCCATACAATTCTAATTTCTTGCTAAACTCAAGACAGGTAACAGGTACATGCCTGCCTGCATCATTCCTGCCCCAATCCATTTTTATTGCTTTTAAACTTCTAAGTGCATCTAAATGTGATGCAATCATATTCGTTGCAAAATGTTCTGTCCATTTTCTAACAGTACTTGTATCAATAATCAAACTATCACCAATATAATAAGCCGGCATATCTGCATAAAAAGGTGGATTATTCAAATCAGGCGAATAAGTTCTGCCTAAATCAACCATAATTGTTGCTGAATAATTATTGAATATAGCGCTGTCTGTTTTTGCTTCACTTATTATTTTAAACGCATCAATACTTGTGTTATTACCATCTGACCAATTTAATGTTGCCGGAGTAGCGGCATAAACGCAACTGAAAACATCAGGATAAAGCATTCCCATTTTTAAAGCACCGTTTCCACCCATTGATGCACCGGCAATACCTCTGCTGGTTTTATTTGCAATAGTTCTAAAATGCGCATCAACATAATCAACAACATCTTTCGCAATAAAATCTGCCCAGTTTCCGGTTAATATAGAATTCGTATAAAAACTTCCTTTGTATTTTGTATAGCTATCAGGAAGTACAAATATTACAGGCTTAATATGTTTTACAGCAATTGCTGTATCTAATAAATAATTTATTTCCAAATCAGCCATTGTTGCACTGTCTTCACCATACATGCCGTGTAAAAAATAAATAACAGGATAGTGTTGATTGCTTTGATAATATCCCGGAGGAAGATAAATTGTTAGTCTGCGCATTGCATCTTCACCGGCAGGATTACCTTGAATAGATGAAGCTAAAAACCGTTCATAAAGAACTGTTCCTTTTAAATTCTGCGCTGATAAAAAAGAGACAGCACTTATAGTCAACAAGAAAGTTACTACTGATTTTTTCATTAGTTTGGTAAGGTCTTAAAGGCAGTTCGTTATATTGAAATCAATATTATTTGGAAACTAAACCCATACTCTGCATCCAGTTCTTACAACGTTCTATCCATAAATCGTTTGTTGTTGGATTATGCATACCAAACCCGTGGCCGCCTGCTTTATAAATATGCATTTCAGCAGGTATTTTAAATTGAAGCAAGTGTTCATAAAAAACAAGGCTGTTCATAACGGGGACAGTACCATCATCCGTTGCATGAACTAAAAATGTGGGCGGTGTTTGCGCTGTTACCTGCAGTTCATTAGAGAAAGAATCAAGTAATTGTTTGTGTGGATTTTTGCCGATAAGCTGGTCTCTTGAACCAATATGTCCAATACTATCCTGAAAACTTATAACTGGGTAAATCAGCATAGCAAAATCAGGACGAAGATTAATGTTTGAAGGATTATCAATATAACTGTGACTAAAATGTGTAGCTGCAGTTGAAGCCAGATGGCCACCGGCAGAAAAGCCTATGATGCCAACTTTATTTATATCAATATTCCATTCTTTTGCATGCATGCGTACCAATTGAATTGTGCGTTGTGCATCTTGTAAAGGCCCAATCTTTTTATCAATCATTGATGAGTCATTCGGAATGCGATACTTCAACACAAAAGCTGCAACACCCATCTTATTAAACTCCCTGGCAACAGCAAAGCCTTCTTTCACAATTGACGTAACCCAGTAACCACCACCCGGGCAAATAACTACCGCTGTTCCGTTTGCAATGTTTTTATCAGGCAAAAAAACAGTAAGTGTTGGCTGCGATGTGAAATGCACAATTGTATCGCCGTTGCTTTGCGGTTCCCACAATTCTTTTGTTGTATATGATTTTCTGTTGGGCACAGCACCATCATACAAAGGCATTGTTTGTTGCGCGTAAATATTTTGCATCATACAAAAAATAAGTAAACTAATAGCAAGCTGTTTCATAGAATATTATTAAGCATTAACGCAATCGTACACTACAACTTTCTTCCACAAAAAAGAGCACTTTTCTACAAACTTTAAATGAATCGGGTCGGTTTGATAAGCATCCTGTTCCTGTGCGCTGTTAAAAAACACAAGCCATGAAACATCATACGCATTATCAACCACATCTCTTGTTGTATTTGCCGGCAAACCGATATGTGATTGTTTGATGATGGATGCTTCCGATAATCTTTCCAAACCTTCTACGAGGCTTTGCGTATTAGCCGCATCGCTTTGATTAAGA
>CAHJWK010000123.1 GCA_903642275.1 Chitinophagaceae bacterium | reverse complement strand
TTATCATTTATTAGGTAATTCACTTGGTGGCCATATTGCTTTGGTACATATTTTAAAACATCCTGAAAAAATAAAATCATTAACGCTTACAGGTAGTTCCGGTTTATATGAAAGCGGGATGGGTGATTCATATCCACGCCGTGGCGATTATGAATATGTAAAGAAGAAAACAGAAGTAACGTTTTATGATCCTGCTACAGCAACAACCAAACTGATTGATGAAGTTTATGAAATGTGCAACAACCGGTTGCAATTAATACGCATTCTTGCATTGGCTAAAAGTGCAATAAGAAATAACCTTGGTGAAGAGCTTGGCCAGATTAAACAACCCACATTATTAGTTTGGGGCAATCAGGATACAGTTACCCCGCCATTTGTAGCGCATGAGTTTAATAAGCTTATACCAAACAGTGAGCTTAAGTTTATAGATAAATGCGGGCATGCACCTATGATGGAGCAACCTGCAGAATTTAATGTTATACTTGATGCCTTTCTTACAAAAATTAAAAAGTCTGCAACAACTTTAGTATAAACTTTTACGTTTTTATTATTTAGCAATTATGTTAGTATTTGAAATAGTTCAATCAACAGTTCCTTTGCTGCGTTATACTGATACCGTTGAAAATGCCATTGAGATTTTTCAGCAAAATAACCTGTTTCATTTGCCGGTTGTTGATAATAATAAGTATGAAGGAATAATAAGCCTTGATGAATTATTATCAGCAGAAGACACAGATACGCTTGAAGCGTTAAAGGATAAGCTGATGCACTTCAGCATTGCACATGATCAGCATTTTTTATCAGCTTTAAAAAGTATTGCTGCATATAATATTTCAATTTTGCCTGTACTTTCTGCCGGTAAAGAATACCTTGGTGTTGTTTCCCATCAATCTTTATTAAATGCTTTATATACATTTTTAAGTTGCGATGAGCCAGGTGGTGTTTTTGTAGTGGAGATGGAAAAGCCAAAATTTTCTGTTGGTGAATTATGCAGGCTTGTAGAAACAAATGATGCCTACATAACACAACTCAACACTTACACAGAACAGGGCTCAGGTTTATTTATAGTTACATTTAAAGTAAATAAAACTGAGGTTTCTGATATATTGATTACCCTGCAACGATATGATTATAGTGTACGTTATTATTTTGGTGAAGAGCTGTATGAAAACGAACTGAAAGAAAATTTTGACAACCTGATGGCTTATTTAAATGTTTGATTAATCAAAGCAAATCCTGTTAACTATGCATACGACGTTGCACGATTTTTACTATCTTATCCTTACGCTTTGCGAGACAACTTAATACTACGGATGAATTTTTGCCGTACTGCGTTTATACTTTTATTAATCTTCTTTGCTAAATTAAGTTCAGCCCAATCTGATGCTTTGCTTAAAGTTCCTGTTGACACATTAAAACAAAATGATACGGCAACTGTTTTTATTGCAAGCATTTCAATTTACGGGAATAAAAAAACAAAAGACTTTATTATTAACCGGGAAATTCCTTTTAAGCAGGGTGATTATGTTTTGTTGAAAGAACTTGATGAAAAACTTAAAACTGCCAGAGAGCAATTATTCAATACAAGTTTGTTTTTAACAGTTTCTGTATCGGTGGCAAACAAATATGGCCAGTTTGTTTTTATCCAGGTTGATGTAAAAGAACGATGGTATGTTTTTCCGTTGCCTTATTTTAGTTTGGTTGATAAAAACCTGAACACCTGGCTGGTAACATATCATCATAGTTTTCAGCGCGTAAATTATGGTGTTAAATTTCAGCATACAAATTTTACAGGCAGGAACGATCATCTTACACTTTGGTTTATTACCGGTTATTCAAGGCAGGTTTCATTAAAATATGACCGTCCGTATTTTGATAAAAAACTACGTAACGGTTACGCCGTATCATTCAATTATACAAGACAAAGGGAGCTTAATTATATAACTGATTCAAGCAAACAGAAATTTTTTAAACCAGATAGTTTTTTCCTGCGAAAGGCTATATCCGCAGAGTTTGATTATGTGTATCGGCCTGGTTTACGTACAAGGCATATTTTCAGTATTGGTTATACAAGAGAAGACCTTGCAGATACAATACTCAAACTAAATTCTGATTATTTTTCTAATAATAAAACAAAGATTCAGTATCCGCTGATTGGTTACACCTTTCAATATTTTCATGCAGATTACAATGCTTATCCAACAAAGGGTTTTCTTGGCCAGGCAACATTATTACATCGTGGCTTTGACAGGAGTATGAACCTGACCCAATTGCAGGTAATCAGTAATTATACAATATCATTATTAAAAAATACGCAGTTGCAGTTAAAAGATGGTGCAGTGGTAAGTGTACCTTTTAATCAGCCTTTTTATAATAAAAGAATATTTGGTTATGGTGGTATTTTTATGCGTGGCCTTGAATATTATGTAATGGATGGTGAGGCTGGTTTTGTTCATCGCACTACACTACAGCATAAATTTTTGCAATTTAATGTAAGGCTTGCGCCTGGTAAAAAATATGAGCAGAACATACCATTCAGGTTTTATGCAAAACTTTATTCTGACGCAGGTTATGTTTATGATAAAACACCGGGTAACAGTTTGCTAAGTAATAAAATGGTTTATACATGGGGTTTCGGTGTAGATATGATTTCATTTTATGATGTGGTTTTTAAATTTGATTATAGCTTTAACCAGTTTGGGCAAAGCGGGTTATTTATACATGTGCGCACAGATTTTTAATGTAGTATAAAAAATTAATTTATTTAGTGAACAAGTTTTGCAATGCTTAATTTCATAATCAAAAATCAGGCAAAATGAAAATAGCCATATATAGCCGCGGGCATGAACAGGAGCTGAAGGAGGAATTAGATGAATTATTAAAGCTGCTTGAAAAAAATAATATAGAAGTGTTGTTGCATTTTTCTTTATCAAGACTTGTTCAGTCATCAACACACAAAATTTTTTCTTTTTTTAAAGGAACTGATGAATTAGATAAATCAGTAGATTTTTTAATCAGCCTTGGCGGCGATGGAACTATACTGGATACCGTAACATTAGTTCGGGATAAAAATATTCCGATACTCGGCATTAACTATGGCCGGCTTGGGTTTCTTGCTGGCTTAAGCAAGCATGAACTTACGAGTGCCGTTGATGCGCTTGTAAACGGAACATACATTGTTGATCAAAGAATATTGATGCATGTGGATGCAGATATAAGTCTGTTCGGAGATGCACCGTTTGCTCTAAATGAATTTTCGCTTCATAAAAGAGACATTTCACCAATGATAAAAATTCATACTTATCTCAATGGGGATTTTTTAAATACATATTGGTGCGATGGCTTAATCGTGGCTACGCCAACCGGCTCGACAGGTTATAATATGAGTTGTAACGGTCCAATCGTTTTCCCGGATTCTGCAAGTTTTGTAATAACACCGGTTGCTGCGCATAACCTTAATGTACGCCCGATAATAATTCCCGATAATTACATTATTTCTTTCCAGGTTGAAAGCAGGAGTGACAGGTTTATCTGTGCCATTGATGCAAGAAGAGAAATTGTAAATGCAAATGTTCAGATAGCTGTAAAAAAAGAAACTTTCAACATAGGGCTCGTGCGGCTGAACGATAATAATTTTCTTTCTACATTGCACAACAAATTAACATGGGGCCTTGATAAGAGAAATTAATTACACCATATTTAATTACATAAGAAATTACTGATAATTTCGTTATTAGCCCAATCAGAATACTATGCTTAGGAAGATTTTTGTATTGATTTTCACTGTATGCGCTGTTACTTCTTTTAGTCAGGTTGGATCTTCATTGTATGATAGCTATAAAAATGATGGTGAATTTGGTGTAGGCATTGGTCTTTCTCATTATTTTGGAGATTTAAATACAAGAGCTTCAATTGACCGTCCAAAATTCTCGGGTGGCATATATTTCATTAAACAGTTTAATAATTATATCGGGCTTAAAGTTGCAGGTGATTATGCGTTCTTGGGTTATAGTGATCAGTACAGCAAAAATGAAACACAAGTAAGGCGCAATCTTAGTTTTAATTCAAATGTGTGGGAACTTTCTTTAAGCGGCTATTTTAATTTTTTTAGATTTATTCCAGGTGTTACCGGTTATAAATTTACGCCTTATCTTTCTTTAGGGGTTGGGGTTTTTTCGTATGATCCGTATGCTTACTTAAACGGCACTAAATATTTTCTTCGCCCTCTTGGCACAGAAGGTCAGAATTCTGATTCATCAAAAAAACAGTATGGTACAATGGCTGTATGCATTCCTTTTACAGTGGGCGTTAAATACAGCATCACAGAAAATGTAAACATTTTTGCAGAAATTGGTTACCGCTTTACCACAACAGATTATTTAGATGATGTTAGCACCACTTATGCAGGCCCTGCCGCATTTGTATTAACCCATACTGACGGTTCGCAGGAAGTAGAAAGCCCTGCTTATTACCTGCAGGACAGAAGCTATGAAACCGGAACACCCATCGGTATAAAAGGCAGGCAGCGTGGTAACAGTTCCCAGAATGATGCGTACGCAATTTTTCATGTTGGTCTTTCTTTCAACCTGAGTTCTTATAAATGCCCTACAGCAGGCCCTTCTCCTGAAGCTTCTCCAAGAAAGCATTAAACAAACGTGATTCTTTTAACGTACCCGCTTTCTTATTTCATTAACTTTACACTTTACGTTAGCCATGACGGAGGATGAACTTAAAGAAAAAATTGACTTAACAAGGGTTCCCAATCACATTGCAATTATAATGGATGGTAATGGCCGGTGGGCAAAAGAAAAAGGCCATGACAGACTGTATGGCCATTATCACGGTGTTGAAAGTGTACGTAATATCTTAGAAGGCTGTGCTGATCTTAATATTCAATATTTAACGCTTTATACATTCAGTACAGAAAACTGGGACAGGCCTAAAGATGAAATAGATGGCCTGATGGAATTACTTGTTGATACAGTAAGAAATGAAATCGAAACATTAAACAAGAATAACATTAAGCTGCATGTTATTGGGGATACAGCTACATTGCCTGCTTATGCGCAAAAAGAACTGGAAGAAGCGCTGGCCGAAACTAGTCATAATACTAAATTCAATCTTATTCTTGCATTAAGTTACAGCAGCAGGTGGGAACTGGTGAATGCTGTAAAGAATATTGCGGTTGATGTGCAGCAAGGCAAACTGCTTGCTGAAAATATCACTCATGAAACCTTACATAGTTATCTTACAACAAGTGAGTTTCCAGACCCTGAATTAATGATACGTACAAGTGGCGAATACAGGATAAGTAATTTTTTGCTTTATCAATTAGCTTATGCTGAATTATATTTCACATCAACCCGCTGGCCGGATTTCCGGAAAGAACATTTATATGAAGCGATTATTGATTTTCAAAACCGCCGTCGGCGTTTCGGAAAAACAGACGAACAACTGCCGCACTTTATACAGCCAGTTGAAATGCATTAATTGCTTTTTTTGATTTAACAAACACTTTTAAATATTCCCCGTTAATTTGCTGCACTTATATTATAAGCTATACTTTATTATTACAAATTAACCATTACCTCGAATGCAATTTTTGCTTAGAATTTTAATTTTTTTTGTTGTTTGCATTTCAGGAATTCAGTTCGCTGCGGCGCAAACTTTCCCCGGTCAGCCATCACAAACACCACCAATTCTTGCTGACACTATTACCGGCTCTTTAGTTACTAAGGACAGTGCCGTTAATTTGAATATTCAACCAGACACAATACCAAATGTTTTAAGTCCTGATTTACTTAATTTATACAATCAAACAGCAGTTAAAAAATATAAGATCAGCGATATAAAAGTAACCGGTAATAATTATTTTGATCAAAACCTGTTGCTTTCAATAGCCGGTCTTACCGTAGGTGATGAAGTAGCTATTCCGGGTGGAGACAATTTTTCAAAAGCCATCAATAAATTATGGAGCCAGAATTACTTTAGTGATATGGCTATTTATATTACATCTGTTAAAGGTGATAATATAAATGTTGAAGTGCATGTAACAGAACGACCGCGTTTATCGAGATTTATTTTCAACGGTGTAAAAAAATCTGAAGCAGATGATCTTAAGCCAAAAACAGGGCTGGTTGTAAACCGCGTTATTACTGAAAATTTAAAAAGAACAGCTACAGATGCCATCATAAAATTTTATTCTGATAAAGGTTACCGCAATGCAAAAGTTGCTGTTGTAGAAGAAAGAGATACATCAGTAGCTAACTCATCTAAGCTGGTTTTTAATGTAGATAAAGGTCAAAAAGTAAAGATTAGTGAGATAAGTTTTGTAAATAATACTGTTACTGAAAGTAAGTTAAAGGCACAGATGAAAGGCACTAAAGAAAAAGGCCATCTTACTTTATTCCCGGCAAAAGACAGAACACCCCATGAAGATAGTTTGCATTACACGTTTAAACAGTATATAAAAGATTGGGGATTTTTATCTTATTCTAAAACACGTGATTTAGTTGAGCCGTATGTAAAAATAAAACCTTTTGCTTCAGCTAAGTTTGATGAGAAAAAATATGCAGAAGATAAAGACAAGGTTATAGATTATTATAACTCACTTGGCTACCGCGATGCTGTGATTGGAAACGACACCACATACATAATGCCCGGCACAAATAACATGCATATTGACATACCGGTTGATGAAGGCCATAAATATTATTTTGGAAACGTAACGTGGAGCGGTAATACAAAATACCCTGATTCTTTGCTTACTGCTTTATTAGGTATCAAAAAAGGTGATACTTATAACAGTGAAATTCTGAATTCAAAATTGGGTATTTCAGTTTCACCGGAAGGCGGTGATATAAGCGGGCTTTATATGGATGATGGTTATCTTTTCTTTCATGTTGATCCTACTGAAACGGCTGTTTATAATGATACAATTGATTATAACATCAAATTGTCTGAAGGCCCGCAGGCTACATTCAAGAATATAAAAATTTCCGGCAATGAAAGAACCAAGGAATATGTTATCCGCCGCGAGTTAAGAACTTTACCTGGTGAAAAATTCAGCCGCACGGATGTTATACGCTCACAACGCGAAATAGCAAATCTTGGATTTTTCAACCAGGAAAAAATTGTTCCCAATATTGTCCCTGACCAGGACAATGGCACTGTTGATCTTACCTGGCAGGTTGAAGAAAAATCTGGTGACCAGCTTGAGTTAAGTGCGGGCTTTGGCGGTGGCATTGGTGTTACCGGAACATTGGGTGTTACATTTAATAATTTTTCTGCACAGAATTTATTTCGCAGGGGTGGATGGAAAGATGGCTTACCTGTTGGAGATGGTCAGAAGTTAAGTCTGCGTGTACAGAGTAATGGCAGAGCATACCGTTCTTACAATGCATCCTTTACGGAACCATGGCTTGGAGGCAAGCACCGTAATGCTTTAACAATTAGCCTTTATGATACAAAATTTTCCAATGCTTATGATGCGGCTACCGGAACGTACACAAAGCGTGCAGCAGATACTTCTTTCTTTAGAACAACCGGTTTTTCAATTGGTTTATCAAAGCAGTTGAAATGGCCTGATGATTATTTCTCTGCCGGCTTATCACTTGAATATGCACGTTACCAGTTACGTAATTATTATATTGATGCGGTAAACCTGCCTGGTTTCAGAAATGGTTTCTCAAATAACATCAGCCTGAAATTTACATTGCAGCGTTATTCTGAAGACCAGCAAATCTTTCCGAGAACCGGTTCTAATTTTTTATTTACAGTGCAGGCAACACCTCCTTACTCTTTGATTGATAAAAATATTGTCAACGAAGCAAATCCATATAAGCTTATTGAATATCATAAATGGCGTTTTACCAGCGAATGGTATGTGCCATTAGGTAAAGCTTCAGGCCCTGATCATAACAAACAATTTGTATTAAAGCTTGCCGCTAAATACGGTTTCATCGGCCGTTATAATGATCAGCTTAAAATATCACCATTCGAACGTTTCCAGGTAGGTGATGCAGGCTTAAGCAACAGCTATGCTTTGTTGGGTTATGATATTATTTCACAGCGTGGCTATCCAGTTTATCAGACGTCAGATCCTAAAGTAAACCCAGATCAGGATGGCGCATCTGAATACTTTACCATTTTCAATAAATATACATTAGAGCTTCGTTATCCTTTTGCATTAAACCCAAGCAGCACTATTTATGGATTAACCTTTTTTGAAGCAGCAAATGGCTGGTACACTTTCAAAGATTATAATCCATTTAGATTGCGCCGTTCTGTTGGTGTTGGCGTTCGCTTCTTTTTACCGATGTTTGGTTTGCTTGGCTTTGATTATGGTATTGGTCTTGACAGGTATGGCACGGCTCCAGGGCAAAGCAACTCATTTAAAGATGTAAGCAAGTTTACCTTTATGCTGGGTTACGAACCTGATTAATAACCTGTAACTTCAACATAAATTTTAGTATGAAAAACTTATTGATTGTTTTGTTTTTTGTGGCTGGAAGTTTTGCTAATGCACATGCCCAACGTTATGCCATCATTGACACAAAATTTATTTTAAGCAAGATGCCTGAATATGTTGATGCTGATAAAAAGCTGCAGGCAGTTAGTGATCAATGGCAGAAAGAAATAGATGCTATGCAGGCACAATTAAATGACATGTACAAAAACTATGATGCGGAACAGTATATGCTGAGTGATACACTTAAGAAAAAGCGTGAGGATGAAATTTATAATAAAGAAAAAGAGGTACGGGATTTACAAAAGCGCCGCTTTGGTTACCAGGGCGATCTTTTTAAGGAACGTGAAAATCTTGTGAAGCCGATACAGGACAAAGTTTATAACGCTGTGCAAAAATTAGCTGTTGCACATGGATATGATTTTGTGCTTGATAAAAGTGAGGGAATTACTGTTATATTTGCCGACCCAAAATTAGACCGCAGTAATGATATACTGCAGGAACTGGGAGTAAAAAATTAAACTTTATACTAAATAATAAACATTCATGAAAAAGTTTTTTCTTTTATCGCTTACTGTTTTTACGTTAAGCATTTTATGTAATAACTCTTTTAGCCAGGCACCTGCTATTAAGATTGGTGTTTTTGATATTGATATGATGGTGCAGGCGTTGCCTGAATATAGAGGTGTAGATAGTCTTACCGCAAGTTATGAGCAGGATAGCTTAGGCGCACAATATCAAAGTTATCAAGGCGAATATCAGCGTCTTGACAGCACTTATAAAGCAGATTCAGCTGCAAAAAGACCTGCAAGTGTTTTAGATTATAGTAAAAATTTAAGACAGCAGATGGCTTTTAATCTTGTTTACTGGCAGCAGATATCTCAACAAAAATCAAATGATTTCAGAGCACAGCTTGCACAGCCATTATATTTAAGGGTAGTAAGTGCTTATAAAAAAATATTGACTACAAATAAATATACTATTATACTTAAGCCTAATAGTTATGAAGTAGGAACACCACATCTTGAAAATATATTTCCGTTAGTAGCAAAAGAAATGAATGTTACCTTACCACCGGGTTTAACTGGTGATCCAAACCAGGCTTTAGAGGGAGCATCAGGTATAGCACCTCAACAAAAACCAGCAACAGGCAGACCTTAATATAACTTGAGTTTAAAGCGAAGCTGTTTCATAAAGAAGCAGCTTTTTTGCTAAATGTTACTGCTGTGAAGAAGCAGTTGCTAATGTTTTTACACTTCTTACTTTAACCGGTTTTTTATCTTTTGCAAATAATACACCTGTAACAATAACCGAATCTCCGGTTGCAACTCCACTTATTATTTCTACACTGCTTTGCTTTCTTATCCCGGTAGTTACATCAGTAAATTGCGCGTTGCCATTTTTTACAAGAATCAGTTGCTTGTTTATATCACTGGGAATAATGCAATTTGATGGAACAAGTATGCTTTGCTTTCCTGTGCCTTGCGATACAAACACTTTTACAAAAGCGCCGGGGTTTGCTTTAGCATTATCCTGAATTAATGCACGTACTTTTAAATTACGCGTAGTAGTATTAGCCTGAGGTTCTATTGCTATAACTTTTGCAGTATGTTTTAATGTATCAGCAGTAGCATTAAAAACAATTTGTACAGTAGTGCCTGTTTTTATGTAATTGCTATATTCTTCAGGCAGAGTAAAATCTATTTTTAAATTATTCAATTGTTGCATAGTAGCAATAACATCTGTGTTGCTTACATAAGCGCCAATGCTCACCTGGCGCAATCCAATAATACCATCAAACGGAGCACGAATAACTGTTTTATCAATCAATGCCTGTGTATATTCAATATCTGCCTGCGTACTGATAACCGTATTTGCGGCTGCATCATAATCAGCCTGATTAACGCCCTGAACAGTTAGTAGCGGTTTTAAACGGTTTACATAATCCTGTGCAAGCTTAAGCGAAGCCTTACTCTTATTTAAGTTCGCAATGAGATCAGCATCATTAATACGTGCTATAACAGTTCCTTTTGAAATATGTTGGCCTTCTGGAACATTGAGGTAGGTTATTCTGCCGGTTGCTTCAGGATGCAGTTCAGCAAAATCATTAGATACAACGGTTCCATTGGCTTCAATACTGTCTGAAATAATTTGAGGCTGCGCGATAATCACATCAACAACCGGGGCTGGCGATTTTTCCGGTTCTTTATTTTTTTGTTTTGAATCACAGGAAAATGAATAGTAACAGGTGCATATTAAAAAGAGTAAATGAATTTTTTTAGTGTGCATCATTATTCTCAATTACAGAAACAAAAAACGCTAAGTTATAAGCTTAGCGTTTACCTGTTGGTTAAAAATTTTATTCGGCTTCCGCAACCACTTCTTTCACTTCCGGTATCATTCTTTTCATCATACCTTCAATACCAGATTTCAATGTAACCATTGATGAAGGGCAACCACTGCAACTTCCCTGCAACATAAGATTTACTGTGCCTTCATCATAACTTTTAAACTGAATGGCGCCACCATCCATTTCAACAGCAGGGCGCACATAATTATCAAGCAATTCTTTAATGCGCTTTACAACATCCGTATCATTACTTAAAATAATATTGCCTGTATCTTGTTTTGTTTTAGCAACTTCATCTTCATTTACAACAGGCCCGTTATTCTCTAAATAATCTTTTAAAAATTGTTTTACGGACGGAATTACATCCTGCCAGTCTTCCGTATCAGCCGTTTTTGTAAGTGTTACAAAATTGCTGGCAATAAAAACACTTTTAATAAATGGAAAACTAAAAA
>CAHJWK010000122.1 GCA_903642275.1 Chitinophagaceae bacterium | reverse complement strand
CTTTCATTGCTACATTCTTAATATCATTATTTGTATTGGTAATGCAGTTCTTCTGGTTGTATATTGATGACCTTGTTGGTAAAGGTCTTGATGTGATAACTATATTTCGGTTGATTGGATATGTAACAGCAACTGCCGTACAATTAGCGTTGCCACTGGCTTTGCTCATTTCCTCGATAATGACGTTTGGCAATCTTGGCGAAAGCTTTGAACTGGTTGCCATTAAATCAGCCGGCATTCCGCTGATACGTTTTATGATGCCATTGCTGATTGTTTCTATCTTAATAAGTGGCGTTGCTTTTCTGTTTGCCAACAACATTATTCCTATCGCTAATCTTAAGCTGAATGCTTTAAAGTATGATATTATTGTAACCAAGCCTGCACTTGATATTAAAGAAGGTGTCTTCTACGATAAGATTGAAGGCTACGTTATAAAGGTTGGTAAAAAAGAAAAAGATGACAGTACCATACGCAATGTGGTGTTATATGAAAAAGGTTACGGCCCGCAGGATAATTTTCTTGTTGCAAAAAGTGGCACTATGAGAGTTACACCTGATAAACGCTTCCTGCAATTTACTCTAAGAGATGGTTGGAATTACCAGGAAAATGGCAACCGCTACAGTACCAATTCAGATTTTATAAGACTTGGGTTTAAAGAGTATAAAAAAGATTTCGATTTAAGCAGTTTTCAAATGACCAATACGGAAGACAGCCTGTTTAAGTGGGACGCAAAAATGCTAACAGTACATCAGTTAAATCTTTCAATTGACTCTGTTCAAAAGATAACGGATGCAGGAAAAAAATTATCGAAGTCGCAATTAAAACCACTGCTGTTGTTTTATCAATATCTTGATAGCAACTGGACTTTCACTGATTCACTTAAAAGAAAAACTATAAAAAAAATGGCTGATATTATTGCTGACACGTCGTTAGCTACAACCTATAATGAAGCTGTTACACATGCGAGCACTGCTCAAAACTTTGCAGACATGGCGGCTACTGATTATGGTTCTAACCTGCATACACTACGTATAAATAAAGTTGAATGGAACCGTAAGTTTACTTTATCGTTTGCATGTCTTGTGTTGTTTTTGATTGGCGCACCGCTTGGCTCAATCATTCGTAAAGGTGGTCTTGGCTCACCACTTGTTTTTTCGGTTATATTTTTCGTGCTCTTTCATTTGTTGAATACGTTTGGCGAAAAATTTGCCAAGCAAGGCGTGACCAGTGCTTTTACAGGTATGTGGCTTTCAACTTTTGTGTTAATACCTGTTGGAATTTTTTTAATTTCGAAAGCCATGCGTGATTCGCAATTATTTAACAAAGAATTTTATTTCAGATTTTTTAAGAAGATAAAGACCTTTGTTCAGCAAAAAAATCTGCCGGAGTAACTTAAAGGCTTAATAAAAATCAGTTGCAAACCGAACAGCAAAATTTTAGAATACAACAATGGATAACAGCTTTATCTGTTGTGCTGTTTATTACAAAGATTATTGCTTACTACTATACTAATTCTCTTGCTATACTTTCTGACGCATTAGAAAGTATTGTAAATGTTGTAGCAGGTTTTATTGGTTTATATAGTTTGTATGTTGCTGCAAAGCCAAAAGATATTGGGCATCCTTACGGGCATGGTAAAGCTGAATTTATTTCTGCTGCTGCAGAAGGCGGATTAATTGTTGCATCAGGTCTTCTTATTTTATATGAAGCTATTGTAAATTTCATCAACAATAAACCGCTGCAACAATTAAGTACAGGCTTATGGCTTGTAGCTGCTACGGCTTTCATAAACTGGGCGGCAGGTTTTATTTGTGAACGCATTGGCAAAAAAAATAACTCGCTTGCGTTGCAATCAAGTGGCAAGCATTTAAAGATTGATACTTACTCAACGCTTACAATTATTGCGGCGCTCATCATAATTCTGTTTACGGGTTTTGTATGGCTTGATAAAATTGTTGCATGTGCATTGGCGCTGTTCATAATGTATAATGGTTATACTATTATTCGCAAATCGCTTGCCGGTATTATGGATGAAGCGGACATGGATTTGCTAAATAAGCTTGTTCGCATTTTAAATGAAAATCGCCAGGCAAACTGGATTGATATTCATAATCTGCGCATCATAAAATATGGTAACGTTTTACATATTGATTGCCATCTTACCGTGCCATGGTATTTAAATGTATTGGAAGCGCATGATGAAGTAAAAGCTTTACAGCATCTTATTAAATTACAGTTCGGTAATGCAGTTGAATTTTTTGTGCATACAGATGGAATCTATCCTGTAAGCTGTGCTATAAATTTTGATATTCAGGGCAAAGACAACAATACTTTTACTGGCAACCATGAATGGACATTAGAAAATATTTTAAGCGATAAACGGTATGGTATTGCTGAAATAAATTAAACTTATTAATGAAAAACATTGTTGCTGTTTTATTAATCACTTGCTTTTCAAAAAATATTACAGCGCAGATTAATTATGCGCACATGCGTATAAGCTTACTTACATGTGGGCCTGGCGATGATTTATATTCTTTATTTGGCCATACTGCTATTCGCCTGTATGATAGTGCAACAAATACTGACATTGTTTACAATTGGGGCGGCTTTACATTCAATCAGCCAAACTTTTATGTAAAGTTTTTAAAAGGCAACTTGCTATATTTTTCTTCGGCTGATTATTTTAATGATTTCATGTCAGAATATGTTGCTGAACACAGAAGTGTTTATGAACAGGTATTGGATATTGATATTGCTGCAAAAAAACGAATTGTAGATGCTATAAACTTTAACTCAACCGGAGATAACAGGTTTTACAAATATGATTTTGTTTTAGACAACTGCACTACACGTATTAAAAACATTGTATTTGAAAACAATACATCTGCTGTTATTAAAAATCGCATAATACCTGAAGGAACAACATATAGGGATTTAATACATTTTTGTCTTGAACAAGGCAGCCATTTATGGACGGAGTTAGGCATTGATATTTTACTGGGAAGCAAAGTAGATAGAGCAGTCTCAAATAATGAAGCAATGTTTTTACCTGAATTTTTTATGAAAGGATTAAATAATGCTGAAAACTTATCAAAACCTTTTATAAAAAATGAAACTGTAATTCTGCAAACCGATAATCAACAAACTAAAACCTGGAAATTTTTGCCATTAATAATCATGTCAGTAACATGTTTACTCATTTTTATCATATCAACATTAAAAACACATTGGGCCAAAACAACAACCCATTTTATCGATGCCATACTTTTGTATATAACAGGGTTAATTGGCTGTTTAATTTTGATCATGTGGTTTGCTACAGATCACTCTCAATGCAGTAACAATTTCAATATTGCATGGGCATTACCAACAAATTTTATTGTGGCATTTATCACCATAAAAAAACCAATGTGGCTTAGTAATTATTTTTTTGTTTCCGCAGTAATTACTGCATTATTATTGGCAACATGGTTCTGGCTTCCACAAGAATTAAACATCACTTTATTACCTGTAATATTATTATTGCTTAACCGTTATATTAATTTTACTACATCATACAAGAGCAAACTTATCCGTGCCTGAAACAAAAAGTATTCTATATAATAATGCTGAAATCTTTTATGAAGTACATGGCAATGGAAAGCCGGTTATTTTATTACATGGCTTTGCAGAAACAGGTAGTGTATGGTTCAATCAAACAAACTATTTAAAAAATACTTTTAAAGTAATTGTGCCTGATTTGCCAGGTTACGGAAAATCCACTAAACTTAATATTGAAACTGCCAAAGTAAAGATTGATGATTATGCAGACTGTATTTATGCTTTATTAAATGAAGAAAATATTAAATCCTGCACTATTCTTGGCCATAGCATGGGTGGTTATATAACTTTATCTTTTTCCGCTAAACATCCTGAATTATTAAATGCATTTGGTTTTGTACATTCAACTGCATTTACTGACAGTGAAGAAAAAAAACAAAACCGTTTACATGGCATACAAATGATAGAAAATTATGGCTGCTATGCTTTTGTAAAAAGCACAACGCCCAATCTTTTTACACAAAAGTTTAAAGATGAAAACGTTGCTGCTATCAATAAGTTGGTGGAGCAAGGGAAATCATTCAATAAAAAAGCTTTGCAGCAAAGTTATTATGCGATGATGAACAGAAATGATAGTACAGCACTTCTAAAAAATTCAAAAATTCCTGTATTGTTTATAGCAGGCAACCAGGATACGGTAGTACCGGTTAATGATGTATTAAAACAGGTTCACATACCTGAAATTGCTTATTTTCACCTGCTGAATAATGTTAGCCACATGGGTATGTGGGAAGCTGCACAAAAAGTTAATGAATACGTGGAGGATTTTATAAATGATGTTGCCTGAAAATTTTATCCGTTTAAAATATTTACTTACCCTGCTATGTATTTTTTTTATTTCTACTTCCTATGCAGACCATTTAAAAGGGGGCTGGATAAAATATAGTTTTGTTAGTTCTGATGGAATTAATATTACTTACCGCGTATCTTTTTATCAATATTCAAGCTGCCTTGAACCTGAAAAAGTTGACCCACTTATATACCTTAATGTTTATGATGGTTCCGGCTTTAATAAAATTGGTGATACAAGAATTTTTAGTCTTACTGACAGTTCCCGCGAGTTAAAAGATTATTTCGGGCCCTGTTTCCAAAACCCACCTACCATTTGTTACATTGTTGCGGAATATACAGATATCATCCAGGTTCCTGTAAATACAAGTGGCTATGTTCTAGGTGTTCAGCGGTGTTGCCGCATTTCAGGTATTGCAAATGTTCCTGAATCAAATAATACTGGTCTCACTTATACAATTTCTATTCCCGGCGGCGCGAACAGTAACGATAACAGCCCTGTTTTTGATTTTAAAGATACAGTTGCAATTTGTTATGATGAAAACTTCAGCTTGGATCTTGGCGCAAAAGATATTGATGGTGACTCATTAATTTACTCATTATGTAGTGGCTTAACCGGAGGTTCCAGACTACAACCAATAGTAGCAGATCCTACTTTGCCTCCCTTTCAAGCCATTCCTTATACAACACCTTATACCGGTGGCCAGCCATTAGGTGCAAATTCAAGTATTGACAGAAGTACAGGTTTGTTATCAGGTGTGGCGCCTGAACAAATAGGTACATACGTAGTAGCAGTGTGTGTGGATGAGTACAGGAAAGGTGTTTATATCGGCCATACAAGAAAAGAAATTCATTTGGATGTTGAGAATTGTAAGCTCGGCGGCGCATCACTTAAACCATCATACATTACCTGTAACGGATTTGATTTTACTTTTTCAAACGATGTACCCAATTCAGGATTTTCTTACCTATGGGATTTTGGTGTAACAGGTATAGCAACAGATACATCAACTACAGAACATCCTACTTATACTTACGCTGATACCGGAGATTATATAATAAAGTTAAGAGTAAAAAATGCGTCTGGTTGTGCAGATTCTGCTACATCACACTTAAAAATATATCCAGGGTTTATTGTTGATTTTTCCGTAGATGGAAGTTGTATTAAAAATCCATACCAGTTTAAAGACTTAAGTACAACAAAGTATGGTATTGTAAATTCATGGCAATGGATGTTTGATGACGGAAGCAACGATTCAATTCAAAATCCTGCTCATATTTATGCAGATACGGGATTGAAAAATATAACACTTGTAGCAACTAATTCAAAAGGCTGTATTGATACTGCTACAGAACAATTGAATGTAGCGCTTCAGCCGGATATCGCATTAAAATTTCATGACACACTTATATGCAGTATTGATACGCTTCAATTGAAATCTCAATCATCAACTCCCGATGCCATTTATAACTGGCTGCCCGATTATAATATAAGCAGTTTGTCGTCTCCATCGCCATATGTATCGCCCAAACAAACTACTGTGTATAATGTTACAATTAATTATAAAGGCTGCAGTGTTGATGACTCTGTAAAAGTAAATGTTATTGATAGGGTAGATTTAGCGTTACCCGCAGATACAACCATCTGTAAAACTGATACGATAATCTTAAATCCTAATACAAATGCATTATATTTTTTATGGTCGCCTTCAGAAGGATTAAGCAGCACAACAATTAAAAACCCTATTGCCTCTCCCCTATCAAATACAAGATACTCGGTGATAGCTTCTGTGGGCAAGTGCAATGCCAGCAGCAATCAGGCTGTTAATATTGTTTCATATCCTTCCGCACAGGCAAATGGTAATGCCATCATTTGTTATGGAAAAACAACACAACTGAATGCCACCATTAATGGAACTTATTTTAAATGGTCACCAACCAATTCACTGCTTAATGCAAATACATTAAACCCGATTGCAGGGCCACAAGCCACCACATCATATATACTTACAGTAACCGATACTTTCGGTTGTCCAAAGCCGGCTTATGATACTGTAGTTGTAAACGTAATTCCAAAAGTTGCAGTGTTTGCAGGTAATGATACAATAGCAGTGATTAATCAACCGATACAATTAAAGGTAACAGCAATTGCAGGCAGCAATTATGAGTGGGCGCCCTCCACTTATTTAAGTAGTGCATTTGTACAGAATCCTGTTGCTGTTTTTCCCGGAGGATTAGATACTATAACTTATACTGTTCATGCTGTTACAGAACAGGGTTGTGCGGGCAGTGACGATATTAAAATTTATTTATTTGAAACAAGGCCTTCAATATTTATACCTTCTGCTTTTACACCAAATAGTGATGGATTAAATGATGTACTTCGCCCCACTATCGCAGGCATGCAAAAATTTACATTCTTCAATGTTTATAATCGTTGGGGACAACTACTATATACTACAAGCCAGCAAGGCCAGGGATGGGACGGCAATTTTAATGGAAAAAAACAACCAAGTGGCACATATGTTTATACTGCAGGCGCTGTTGATTACACCAATAAAAATTATTTTATTAAAGGAACGTTTGTGCTAATCAGGTAATCCATTATTCATGCACAACCATTACCGGCACTGTACTTTGATAAGCAAGTTTTTTTGTATGACTTGTAATAAATAGTTTATGTGTTAAAGAGTGTTCTTTATTAATTGTTATTATAAGATCAATGCTCTTATCTTCTGCAAATTTGTTAATAGCATCATCAACATCATATAAGCGGAGGAAATAAAATTCAGGATCAAACTCTGCAAACATGTCTTTCAGTTTTTGTTGTTCTGCCGCATAATTTTCTGAAAGTTCTATATAATGCTCACTGTTTACATTTATTATAAACAGCTTGGCATCAAAAGTTGATATTACTTTTTTTATTGGTGCAGACGGTGTTGTGCTTATTACATTTTTAAGGTCTGTTGTAAGCAGTACATTTTTAATTTCACTGTAAATAGCATTTGCAGGAATTATCATAACAGGGCAAAATTTATTCTGCGCCATCTTCAAAGAATTACTGCCTATAAAAACCTGAGCCAGAGAAGATTTGCCGGTAATGCCCATGATAATCAAATCTGCCTGGCGATGGCGGGCAAGCTTTTCTAGTTCAGTTAAGAAATCTCCTTGTTCTGTACAGATGCTAATATTAGCTTCTTTGCTAACCAATAATTCTTCTTTAAGTTTTTCCAAAGCTTCATTTCGATTTTCTTCCGCATCAGCTTTTTCATACGTATGATAAAGCGTTATCTGCACTTCAGGATGATTCGTTAATAACTTAACTGCATATCGTGCAGCATTAAATGACGTTTCGGAAAAATCTATCGGAACAATTACTGTATTCATAACAGGAGTTTTATTATTTAATTACAAATAAAGAGATTTTTTTTTAACGGAGGTATTTTAATTACATTAACCGGTATTCTTTAGCTATGAAATTTATCACAACCTCGGAAAAAGCATCGGCGTTGTTGATTTGTAGGTAATATAATTTTCACCAAACTCATTAATTAATTTTCTTTCTTCAAGAATAATTCCAATAAATGTATAGCATGTTATGCAAATGCAAGTGACCAGATTGTTTAAAAATGGTTTCCATAAAAATATACTCCATATAAACATAAGTGTAGCGCTGTATAGCGGATGGCGTACATATTTGTAAAAACTTATTTGAATAAATTGTCTCGGCACTTGCTTTTTATGAAAGATATGAGCTCCGCTTAAATCAAAGAAAAATTGCCAAGTAAAAATTAGCATGATCAGTGCAGATAATACCATTACAATACATGAAAAAAGTTTTTCAAACATATATACCTGCCAAAGCAAAATACTACGCATTGAATTATAAAACAAGATTAAGATTAGGCTTATTAAAGAAAATAATGAATAAATTATTCTGTAAAATTTATAATTAATATTTAAGGTTGTTTGCATTTTTCTTTTCCACATAGCACTTGCAAACAAACTGTGAGATACACTAAACATAAACCACATGCAAATCAATATTAAATATTGTATCATTTTTTAAAGACTATTAAAATAAAAAAGTCATAAGCTTTAAACGCTTATAAAATAAGTTTGTCAATCATTATAAAATTATAAATCATGAAAAAGTATCTTTTGTTATTAATGTTTGCAGCATTTACAAATACAATGTTCGCACAAAAAACTGCCTCTATAACATCAGCTGAAAGAACTGAAATCAGTGCAAAGTATTTAACATCAAATCAAACTAAACAACAAAAAGATAAAGGGAAAAAACACAAAAAATCAGGCAAAAAGCATCATAAGAAATCAGGTAAAAAACATCATAAGAAAGGAAAAAAATATAAGTCCTCATCAAATAAATAAGTACTGTTTTACAAATAATAAAAGCCCATGTTTAACGGGCTTTTATTATTATATTTTAATGCAGTCTTAAAAACTACTTGCCGGAGAAACTGTTTGCCTTCCCTGAACACGCCCCCCTTTCATAAGCCCATCATATTGGCGCATTAATAAATGTGTTTCTATTTGCTGTAAAGTATCAAGTATGACACCAACCATAATTAGTAATGATGTACCTCCAAAGAAAGTACTAAACCCTTGTGTAACACCAAGCAGTTGCGCAAAGCCTGGAAGAATACCAACAAAAGCAAGAAATATAGCGCCGGGCAAGGTTATTTTATCCATGATAGAACCAATATAATCAGCAGTTGGCTGACCGGGTTTTACACCTGGTATAAAACCATTGTTACGTTTAAGATCTTCACTCATTTGTTTTGGATTAAAGATAAGTGCAGTATATAAAAAAGTAAACCCAATAACCATTACTGCATAAATAACCATATACCATGGATTACTATGGTCGGAAAATACTTTAGTGATACCACGAGCTGAATCTATGTTAGTAAACGAAACTAATGTAGGCAAAAACATAATCGCTTGTGCAAATATGATAGGCATAACACCGGCACTGTTTACTTTAACCGGTAAAAATTGCCTTGCTCCACCAAATTGCCGGTTACCAATAATCTGTTTCGCATAATTAATTGGTATTTTACGAACACCCTGTATTAATATAATCAAACCCATTATAATACCAACAAGAATAGCTATTTCGATAAGAAATATCAATAAACCGCCCCCACCTCTTGTTTGTTTGTTTTGAAATTCCTGTATAATAGCTTGGGGAAAACGACCAAGAATTCCAATCATTATTATTATAGATGTTCCGTTACCTAAACCTTTATCCTGTATTTTTTCACCGAGCCACATTACAAACAAAGTTCCAGCCGTAAGAATAATTATTGTTGATGCTGCAAAATAACCGCTGTAACCTGGTAATAATGCTACAGCATAAGCAGGGCTTTTAAGATAAGCCACATAAGCACTTGCCTGTAAAGCAGTAACACCAACTGTTAAATAACGTGTCCATTGATTAATCTTTTTTCTTCCACTCTCACCTTCTTTCTGCATCTTTTGAAATTGAGGAACAAGTATGGTCATCAGCTGCATAAAGATTGATGCAGAGATGTAAGGCATTACACCCAACGCTAAAATTGATGCATGTGAGAATGCGCCACCTGCAAACGTATCAAACAAACCAAGCAACCCATTATTAGATGAATTGGCTGCGGCCGCATCTAATTTATTTGGGTCAATACCCGGCAATACAATATGAACGCCAACTCTGTATATAAGAATAAGAACAAGCGTCGTGATGATTTTGTTTCGCAACTCATCTATCCCCCAAATGTTCTTAACTGTTTGAATAAATTTTTTCACAGAAAATTATTAAATAAGCAAACGCAAAAATGTAGTTGCAAATATCGGTAAAAAAACTATTTTTTAACTTCTATAGTTCCACCAGTGCTTTCTATTGCAGCTTTTGCCTTTTCGCTAACAGCATTAACTTTAAAATTAAATTTCGATTTTAATTCACCGCCACCTAAAATTTTTACTTTATCTGTTTTTCCAACAAGACCATTACTATATAAATTTTCAAAATTGAATTCTGTGAGATTATACTTCTCATTCAATTCTTCAATCTGACCAAGATTAAAAACTTTATATTCTATACGGTTAATATTTTTAAACCCACGTTTTGGCAAACGGCGTTGTATAGGCATCTGGCCACCTTCATGCGCCATTTTACTTTTGTAACCGGTACGGCTTTGTCCGCCTTTGTTACCTTTTGTTGATGTGCCACCTTTACCACTGGCTTCACCACGACCTAATCTTTTCTCTTTGTGAACTGAACCTTCTGCAGGTTTTAAATTGTGTAGTTGCATTGTTATGATTTTACTTACCGGGAAATCATTCCCTCGCCATTAATATTTTGCAAGCAATCGTTAAGCTAATTCTTCCACTTTTACAAGATGGTCAACTTTACGAACCATTCCTAAAATTTGCGGAGTTGCTAAAACTTCTTTAGTTGCATGAAGTTTCTTTAAGCCAAGTGCTTTAAGCGTTAATTTCTGGCGTTCAGACCTGTCAATTCCGCTTTTTATTTGTGTGATTTTTATTTTTTTCATGATGAAGTCATTTGTTCATTAGCATTAAGCAAACTCATTATTAATGATTGTTATCCCTGGAATACTCTGCTTAATTTTAAACCACGTTCTTTAGAAACCTGAATTGGTTCTCTTAATAAAGTTAATGCTTTAATAGTTGCTTTAACCACGTTATGCGGATTAGCAGACCCAAGACTTTTTGCCAACACATCTGTAACACCTGCACTTTCTAAAACTGCACGCATACTACCTCCGGCAATAACACCTGTACCATGTGCAGCTGGCTTAATTAATACTTTTGCAGCACCTTCTTTTGCAAGCTGGTCATGAGGAATTGTTCCATGCATAATCGGAACTTTGATAAGATTCTTTTTTGCATCTTCAATACCTTTTGTAATTGCTTCCTGAACTTCTTTTGCCTTTCCTAAACCCTGGCCAACAACACCACCTTCATTGCCAACAACTACCAATGCTGAGAAACTAAAA
>CAHJWK010000121.1 GCA_903642275.1 Chitinophagaceae bacterium | reverse complement strand
AAATAACTATCGGGCTTGCCTCTCCGGATAGTATTCTTGAACGCAGCTTTGGCGAAGTTTTAAAACCTGAAACAATTAATTACCGCACCTACAAGCCAGAACGTGATGGTTTGTTTTGCGAACGCATTTTCGGGCCTGTAAAAGATTACGAATGTGCCTGCGGTAAATATAAAAGAATCAGGTATAAAGGCATTGTTTGCGACCGTTGCGGTGTAGAAGTTACTGAAAAGAAAGTACGCCGTGAAAGAATGGGGCATATTAAACTGGTTGTACCAGTTGTGCATATCTGGTACTTTAAAAGCCTGCCAAACAAGATTGGTTACTTGCTTGGAATGAGTTCTAAAAAACTCGAAAGCATCGTTTATTATGAACGTTATGCAGTTATCCAGGCTGGTATGCGTGAAGATAAAGGTCTGAACACCGGAGACCTTTTAACCGAAGAAGAATACCTTGATATAATTGATAATCTTCCAAAGGATAATCAATACCTGCCGGATGATGACCCGCAGAAATTTATTGCAAAAATGGGTGCTGAAGCTGTGCATGATTTACTTGCAAGAATTCAATTGGATGACCTGAGTTTTTCTTTAAGAACTTCTGCAGCCAATGAAACTTCACAACAACGTAAAGCAGACGCCTTAAAGCGTTTAAGTGTTGTTGAAGCTTTGCGTGATGCAAACAGCCGTATCAGCAACCGTCCTGAATGGATGGTAATGCAATACATTCCGGTTATTCCACCGGAATTGCGTCCGTTGGTACCGCTTGATGGAGGCCGTTTTGCTTCATCCGATTTAAATGATTTATATCGCCGCGTTATTATCCGTAATAACCGTTTAAAAAGATTACTAGAAATCAAAGCACCTGAGGTAATCTTACGTAATGAAAAACGTATGCTTCAGGAAGCTGTTGACAGCTTGTTTGACAACAGCCGTAAGTCAAATGCAGTAAAAGCAGAAGGCGGACGTGCATTAAAATCTTTAAGTGATGTGCTTAAAGGTAAACAAGGCCGTTTCCGTCAAAATTTATTAGGTAAACGTGTTGATTATTCCGGCCGTTCTGTAATTGTGGTTGGCCCTGAATTAAAAATGCACGAATGTGGTTTGCCAAAAGATATGGCTGCAGAATTATTCAAGCCATTTATCATTCGTAAATTAATTGAAAGAGGCATTGTAAAAACAGTAAAATCTGCAAAGAAATTAGTTGATAAAAAAGAGGCTGTTATTTGGGATATACTTGAAAATATTTTGAAAGGTCACCCGATAATGCTAAACCGTGCACCAACATTGCACCGTCTTTCAATACAGTCATTTCAGCCTAAACTCGTAGAAGGCAAAGCAATACAATTGCACCCGTTGGTAACTACTTCTTTTAACGCGGATTTCGATGGTGACCAGATGGCTGTGCATGTGCCGTTAAGCAATGCAGCTATTCTTGAAGCACAGTTGCTGATGCTCTCATCACATAATATTCTTAACCCGCAAAACGGTACGCCAATTACACTTCCTTCACAGGATATGGTGCTTGGTTTATATTATATTACCAAGGGCAAGAAAAGTACAGATGGTGAAGTGATAAGAGGTGAAGGAAAAGTATTTTATAATCTTGAAGAAGTAATGATTGCCTATAATGAAGGCATCGTTGACCTTCATGCCCAAATAAAAGTTAGAACAAGTATCAGGGAAAAAGGTGAGCTTGTTATAAAACTCGTTGATACAACAGTTGGGCGTGCAATGTTTAACCAGTTTGTTCCGAAAGAAGTTGGTTATATTAACGCTTTGCTTACAAAGAAAAACCTTCGTGAAATAATTGGTGATATAATTAAGATTACTGACGTTCCAAAGTCAGCTAAGTTTTTGGATGATATTAAAACGCTTGGATTTAGAATGGCTTTTAAAGGTGGACTAAGCTTTAGTGTAAACGATCTTATCATTCCTGATTTAAGAAACGAAATGATAGAAAATGCCAAAGTGGAAGTTGAAGATATCCGGGAAAGTTATAACATGGGTCTTATCACTAACAATGAAAGATATAACCAGGTTATTGATATCTGGGGTCGTGTGGATATGCGCATCACTGAGTCTTTGATTCATGAAATGTCAAAGGATAAACAGGGTTTTAATTCAGTGTATATGATGCTTGATTCCGGTGCCCGTGGTTCTAAAACACAGGTTAAACAGTTGGTTGGTATCCGTGGATTAATGGCTAAACCAAGAAAGAGCGGTTCAAGTGGTTCTGAAGTAATTGAGAATCCAATCCTTTCCAACTTTAAAGGCGGATTGAATGTATTGGATTACTTTATTTCTACACACGGTGCAAGAAAAGGTTTGGCTGATACAGCATTAAAGACTGCTGATGCCGGTTACTTAACCCGCCGATTGGTTGACGTTGCCCAGGATGTTGTGATAACAGAAGAAGATTGTGGCACCTTGCGCGGCAACAATACATTTGCTTTAAAAGATAACGAAGAAGTAATTGAATCTTTAGCTGATCGTATTATGGGACGTACTTCATTGCATGATGTTTACGATCCGCAGACTGATGAATTAATTATAAAAGCAGGTGAAGAAATTTCAGGTGACGTATCAAAACAAATTGATGATTCAGGAATTGAAAGTGTTGAAATACGCTCAGTATTAACTTGCGAAAGCAAGCGTGGTGTTTGTGTAAAGTGTTATGGGAAGAATCTTGCTACCGGTTATCTTGCTCAGAAAGGTGATGCTGTTGGTATTATAGCTGCTCAGTCAATCGGCGAGCCGGGAACTCAGTTAACTTTGCGTACATTCCACGTTGGTGGTGTTGCTGGTTCAGCTTCTGTTGAGTCAACGCTTACTGCAAGGTTTGATGGCACAGTTCAGTTTGATGGATTACGTACAGTTGTTGCAAAAAACAATGAAGGTGAAAAGGTTAACATCGTAATTGGCCGTACAGGTGAAGTGCGTGTAATGGATTTGAAAAATGACCGGTTGCTTATCACTAATAATGTTCCTTATGGTGCTACTTTAAATGTAAAAGATGGCCAGCAGGTTAAGAAAGGTGATGTGATTTGCACATGGGATCCTTTCAACAATGTGGTGGTTTCAGAAATTGACGGAAGTATAAAATTCGATAGCGTAATTGAAGGGTTTACTTTTCGTGAGGAAGCAGATGAGCAAACAGGTCATCGCGATAAGGTTGTTATCGAAACAAAAGATAAAACAAAGATTCCTTCAATTATAGTTGAAGGCAAGGAACAAAAAATGTATAACCTTCCTGTCGGCAGCCGTTTGATTTTTGAAGAAGGCGATGCTGTAACTGCAGGGCAGGTGATTGTAAAAATTCCAAGAACACTTCGTAAATCCGGTGATATAACAGGAGGTTTACCACGTGTAACTGAATTGTTTGAAGCACGTAATCCAAGCAACCCTGCAATTGTATCTGAAATTGACGGTGTAGTTGCTTTTGGTAATATCAAGCGTGGTAACCGTGAAATTATTGTTGAAGCAAGAGATGGCATCATCAAAAAATATCTTGTTCCGTTAACACGGCAGATTCTGGTGCAAGATGGTGACTTTGTGAAAGCCGGAACTGCAATGAGTGATGGACAAACCGCTCCTGCTGATATTCTTTCAATTAAAGGCCCGTTTGCAGTACAGGAATATGTTGTGAACGAAATACAGGAAGTGTATCGTTTGCAGGGTGTCCGCATCAATGATAAACACATTGAAGTTATTGTAAGGCAAATGATGAAGAAGGTTGAAATTGTTCATGCAGGTGATAGTAAATTTCTTGAAGAAGACCTTGAAGACAGGTTTGATTTCATTGAAGAAAACGACCATATTTTTGAAAAGAAGGTGGTTACTGAACCAGGTGAAAGTACCAAACTCCGCCAGGGACAGATTATTACTTTGCGTGAATTAAGAGATGAAAACTCTGCGTTGCGCAGAGCTGATAAAAAGCTTGTTAATGTACGTGATGCAGAATCTGCGACCGCCAGGCCAGTGTTGTTGGGTATTACAAAAGCATCACTTGGTGTACAAAGCTGGATATCCGCAGCATCATTCCAGGAAACAACAAAGGTGTTAAGTTCTGCAGCCATACAAGGTAAAACAGATGATATGCTCGGCTTGAAAGAAAACGTAATCACTGGTCACTTAATACCTGCAGGTACAGGTTTGCGTGACTTTGAAAACGTGATTGTTGGTAACAAAGAAGAGTATGAATTACTGGCTACCACACGGGAAGCAATGAACTTTGATGAAGAAGAGTAATCATTTAAATATTTATTACAAAACCGTCTCACAATTCATGAGGCGGTTTTTTTATAGTTGCACAAAAATGGTTGTTAATTTAAAGTCATAGGCACGATAAGTTGAACTTATGATAAAAGCTCTTTTCAGGCAGTGTTTTTAGATTGTAAGTTAAGCAAGCAATGTTTCTACTTTTGGGTTGATGCTCAGCATAATGCGTTTGTGATTGATTTTGGTATATGTGCTGCTGTACATTACAATAGTTCTTTTGCATTGATAGATGACTTTTCACTGAAACGAGCAAGGCAGCGTATTACTTTGATGGTAAACAGCATCAAATCTGTGTTCTAAAAGAGCTGTAAATTATTATTCTGCTTCTTTCAACTTAATAAAGATTGCAGTAAAGATCAGAAATACTCGCAGGCGTTGGTTTTATAATTACAGTCGATTCTTTATTCATGTACCAAAATTAAAATGCTTAAATAAATGGTTGAATAGTTAAAAGTTTAATGCCTATACAAAACAGACAACGTGCATAAAGAAATAATAATTGTATAGATAAATACATTGCTTATAACACTTATGTTGCTGCTTCTGAACAGTATCTTTTTCTTTGTCAATATTGAGAATTAAATTAGTGACTCTAAAGGCATTCAGGTTATTTTTGAATCATCTTTTATTGAAATGCTAAATGATTTTAAAAATATAACAACATTTGTTTTTGATATTGATGGTGTACTTACTAACGGCAATGTGTTGGTAATGGCTGATGGATTAATGTTACGGCAGATGAATGTTAAAGATGGTTATGCTTTGCAGCTTGCAGTAAAAAAAGGATATAACATAATAATTATTTCAGGAAGTTATTCTGCAGAATCTGAAATGCGATTAAAGAATTTAGGGATTGAAGAAATCTACATGCGCATCGAAAACAAATTAGAAAAGCTGCAACAATTGGCTAATGCAAAGCACATCAACCTAAAAGATATTTTATATGTTGGTGATGATATTCCGGACTATGCAGTTATGCAATATTGTGGGTTGGCTTGTTGTCCGGCAGATGCGGTAGCTGAAATAAAATCAATCTCAAAATATATTTCACCTTTTAATGGCGGCACCGGATGTGTTAGAGATGTTATAGAAAAAGTTTTAAAGCTGCAGAATAACTGGCTGCGTGATACAAGCATACCATCAAAATAGTAACAGCTTTTTTTGAATTCTTTATCTGTATTTTGCAAAAACAAATTTGCAGTTCTGAAAATAATTCTTGCCTTTTTTCGTCTTGTGCGCTGGCCTAACCTGCTGTTCATTGCGTTAACACAAGTGTTGTTTATGTATTGTGTTTTGCAGCCATTGTTTGCGCAAAGCAATCATATACCATCTTTAAATCATTTACATTTTTTTTTATTGATTTTATCATCTGTTTTAATAGCTGCTGCCGGTTATATTATCAATGATTACTTTGATCTTAATATTGACCGCATTAATAAACCACAAAAGCTTATCATACAAAAAATTATATCCCGCAGGTACGCTATTGCCTGGCATTTCTTTTTAAGCCTGATGGGTATTGCTATAGGTTTTTATCTTGATTTAACAACTCATGTCACTTTGATTGGATTTTCAAATTTAATATGTGCTTTATTACTTTTTATATATTCAGTTTCTTTAAAAAAACGGTTGTTATCCGGTAATGTTTTAATCTCACTTTTAACTGCGTGGACTGTGCTTGTAGTTACCTGGTGCGAAGCAAGATTTTTTTTCAACTATGGTTTAAACACATCAAGAATTGCACGTTTAACTTTATTATACGGTGGCTTTGCTTTTGTAATTTCACTCATTCGTGAAGCTATAAAAGATATGGAAGATATTGAAGGTGATATGAAATATGGTTGCAGGACAATGCCGATTGTTTGGGGCATCAACGCATCAAAAATATATATTGCTTCGTGGATAGTAATTTTAGCTTTAAGCTTATTAGCGCTACAGGTTTATGTGCTGCAGTTTCGCTGGTGGTTTAGTGCATTATATTGTTTAATATTAATTTTTATTCCGTTAATAGATGTGTTCAGGAAATTATTTAAAGCGCAAACGGCACAAGACTTTCATACCTTAAGCAGCACCGTAAAATTTATAATGTTTACCGGTATTCTTTCTATGATATTTTTCAGATTTTATTATTGATATGCAACCAGTCATTCTTGCATCCCAATCGCCCCGGCGTAAGCAATTACTTGAATGGGCTGAAGTGCCTTTTGAAATAGTTGTAAGTGATGCAGATGAAAGCTTTGCGCCTGATATGCTCGCTAATGAAGTGCCTGTTTTTATTGCTGAAAAGAAAGCTTTGGCTGTTCAAAAAAAATTGAACAATACATCAAGAATTATTGTGGCGGCGGATACATTAGTTATCCTAAATGATAAAGTTATTGGAAAGCCTGCTGATAAAAAACATGCAATAGAAATACTGCAATCGTTATCCGGCAATACACATAAAGTAATTACAGGTGTTGTTATATTGAAAGATGAAAAACTGGTAAAATTTTCTGATATAACCGAAGTCACTTTTCATAAGCTTACCAATGAGCAGATTGAATTTTTTATTGATAAATATAAACCTTTTGATAAGGCAGGTGCTTATGCCATACAGGAATGGATTGGTGTTGTAGGTATTAAATCAATCAACGGGGATTTTTATAATGTGATGGGTTTGCCTGTGAGTAGGGTTGTTCAGCAACTGCATAAATTAATGTAACTTGTTTTTACGTTATGAATGAACGGCTGCTACAGTTTATATGGCAATTTCAATACTTAAATCATACATCTCTTTCAACAACAGATGAACATTCTCTACAGATTATTCATCCGGGAAATCCTAATTACAATGCAGGTCCTGATTTCAGCGAAGCAAAAATTATAATTGATAATACTACCTGGATTGGCAATGTTGAATTGCATATAAATGCTTCACATTGGTTAGAGCACAATCATACAAAAAACAAAAATTATAACAACATTATTCTGCATGTTGTTTGGCTGCATGATGTTGATATTAAAGATGCAAATGGAAACAATTTTCCAACGCTTGAGTTGCAATCATTAGTTGCTAAAGTTTTGTTGCAGAAGTTTGAAAGGCTTATGAACACCACTGAATTCATTCCATGTTCATTTGCATTGCCTGTTTTAAATGATGTTAGCTGGCTTGCATGGAAAGAAAGATTGATAGCAGAACGGCTTGAGATAAAATCTGCATCGGTAATACAATCATTACAACTATTAAACAATAACTGGGAAGAAGTTTTCTGGCAAACACTTACCCGTAGTTTTGGCATGAAAGTAAATGCTGATGCGTTTGAAGCAATTGCGAAAACATTATCAATAAACATATTATCAAAACATAAAAATCAAGTCAATCAATTAGAAGCATTGCTGCTTGGACAAGCAGATTTATTAAACGTTGAGGCAACTGATAATTATGCAATCATGCTCCAAAAAGAATATAAATTTCTTGCTAATAAATACCAGTTAAAACCAATTAAGCGCAGCCCTGATTTTCTAAGAATGCGTCCAAATAATTTTCCAACTATTCGGTTAGCGCAGTTGGCAATGTTGGTGCATCAGTCTTCGCATTTATTTTCTAAAATAAAAACAACAGAAGATAGGAATAAAATTTTTCAATGGTTTGATTTAAAGGCGAATGATTTTTGGAATTATCATTATACACTTACTGATGAAACTGTTTATCATCCAAAACCATTAGGCAGATTATTTATTCAGCATATCATTATTAATGCAATTGTTCCGGTATTGTTTGCTTACGGTTTATTTCGCAATGAATATGCATGGAAAGATAAAGCTGTGAATTGGCTGATGCAATTGCAACCCGAACAAAACATAATTACGAAGCAGTGGAAATTACATAATGTTGAAAATAAAAATGCATTCGACAGCCAGTCGCTCATTCATCTAAAAAATAATTATTGCAATTATAAAAAATGCCTTGATTGCGCAGTAGGAACAAAACTATTAAAGCAATAAGCGAATTTTCCAAATTATATCTTTACGTTTAATTTATAATGATGCAATTTGGTATTTTAGGCAGCGGAAGCTGGGCGACAGCCCTTGCAAAAATTTTAACTGATGCCGGAAAAAATATTTATTGGTGGGTGCGTAATGACGATACCATCAGTCATCTTGAAAAACGCAGGCATAACCCGCATTATTTAACTAATGCATATTTTAACACTGGTAAACTGCAGTTAAACAGCAATATAAATTTTGTTATTGAACAGAGTGATGTTCTGGTTGCTGTGATTCCATCAGTATATATTAACCAGGTATTAAGTTCATTAAACAAAGACGCTTTTAACAATAAGAAAATTGTTTCAGCAGTAAAAGGAATTCTGCCGGAAAAAAACCAGTTGTTTCATGAATATCTTAATGAAAATTTTAATGTGCCGCTTGAAAATTATTTTACGCTTTTAGGGCCTTCACATGCCGAAGAAGTAGCAGCAGAAAAACTTTCTTATCTGACTTTTTCAGGCCTTGATATAAGTGTAACAAAACAAATTGCCGAAGCTTTTAAAACAGAATTTATTTTAACATCGGTTAACCCTGATATTATTGGTGTGCAATATGCTGCCATAATGAAAAATATTTATGCTTTAGGCGCAGGCATTGCACATGGGCTTGATTATGGTGATAATTTTTTAAGTGTTTACATTGCAAATGCTGCCAACGAAATGGTGCGTTTCGTCCGTGAGGTAAAACATGAAGCATCTGATGCTCATATCAACTATGCAGCTTCTGTTTACTTAGGTGACTTGCTAGTTACCTGTTATTCTTTATATAGCCGAAACCGCACTTTAGGCAACATGATTGGCAAAGGATATTCTGTAAAGGTTGCACAGCTTGAATTAGGAATGGTGGCTGAAGGTTACAACGCAAGCAAATGTGTGCACAACACAAATCAACAACTTAAGGTTGCTATACCAATTGCTGATATAATTTATAAAATTTTATGGGAACAGTTATTGCCTGCAGATGGATTTACTGCAATTGAAAAGATGCTTGTTTAAATTTATACTCTAAACAAATCAGCCGCAATTCCATCAGCTAAAAATTTTCCTTTTTGAGTTAGTATCAATGAGCCGTTTTTTCTTTCCATCAAATCTTCCTGAATAAACTTTGTCGCATCATTTAATACAGTTGAAGCAATTGTTTCATTGCTCAAGTTTTTTATTTTTTGTAATGATAAACCTTCCATAGTACGAAGGCTTGTCATTATATATTCATTCAGTTTTTGAGTTGATGATAAATGTTCAGATTCAAACGGAATAATACTTTCATTAATGCTTTTTATATATAGAGTGTTATTTGAAACATTCCATTGTCTTGACTCACCATTGTATGAATGTGCAGATGGTCCTAAACCAAGATAAGCCTTTCCCTGCCAGTAACTGCTGTTATGTTTACTTCTGAAGCCAGGCTTTGCAAAGTTTGAAATCTCGTAATGTTCGCACCCAGCTTCAGTTAAATATTCTATCAGTGTTGCAAACTGCCGGCTTTGTTTTTCTGCATCTATATTTTCTTTTTTATGTAATGCAATCATTTTTTGCAAAGCAGTGTTAGGTTCAATTGTTAATGCGTAACAGGAGAGATGCGGCACATTAAGTTGTATTGCTGTTTCAATATTTTTTATCCAGCGTTCATCGGTTAGTTGCGGCAATCCATAAATCAAATCAATGCTGATATTATTAAAGCCGTTTTGCTGAGCAAGTGGAATATTATTTAAAGCCTGTTGTGCATTGTGTGCCCGGTTCATCCATAATAGATCTTCATCAAAAAAACTTTGTACACCAATACTTAAACGGTTTATACCAGCCTGTTTCCATTGTAATAATTTTTGTTCAGTAATATCATCCGGGTTTGCTTCCAACGTAATTTCTGCATCATCATTAATGCTAAATAAAGAATGAAGTTTATCAATCGTAAATTGTAAATCGTCAATCGTAATTAAAGAAGGAGTTCCACCACCAAAAAATATTGTTGCAATATCTTCTTTCAAATAACCGTTTCTTAAAGCCGCTTCTTTGCAAATTGCCTGCACCATTTCATGCATTAAATTTTGTGAAGTAGAAAAATGAAAATCGCAATAAAAGCAGGCTTTTTTGCAGAACGGAATATGAATGTAAATGCCTGCCATGAAATAAAGTTTGTAATCTTGTTTGCTTTGAAGTAATGACAAAATTATATCATCATACAGTTTATATTTTACAGCTTTTATTATTTGGATTTTTATTCACGTCATTAAATGCACAACACAATTATAAACTCATTGTTCACCCGGTAGCTGCAGATTCATCAACCATAATTGCTTTAAATCTGCAGACAATTTTTAGTGATAAAACAAGCTGCATACAATATGTAAACCGTTTGCCCGGAATGCTTGTAATAAAAGGTTATGCTGCTGCATCAGTTGATTCTGTTTGGGAAGATTCAGTAACTGTTTCAATAAAACTTTTTACAGGTGAAAAATACGCATGGCAAAAGCTTTCTGTAAATGATTTTGATAGAATCTTGATTAATTCACTTGGTTATGATTTTGAAAAAATAACACAACAAAATTTTTTTTCAGCTAAGCTGGAAGCCTTGTATAATGACGTAATCAATTACTACAGCAACAATGGCTATCCGTTTGCAAAAATTTTTCTTGATAGTGCATCTATCAGTAATAATAAAATTTCAGCGCATCTTAATATAAGCCCGGGAATTTTATACCATATTGATACAATTATTGTAGAAGGTAACGTGCGCTTATCAAAATTTATCCTGCTGCATTATTTGCAGATAAATGAACATGATATTTATGATGAAGCAAAGCTGAATACGATTAATCAACGACTTTCATTATTAAGCTATCTGCAACAATCGCAACCGTGGAAAATTGAAATGCTGAACAACGGTGCTGCTTTGCATTTATATCTTCAGCCAACAAGAAATAACAGCATTAATGTATTAATTGGCTTGCTGCCGCAAAGCGACCAGAACAACGGTAAACTTTTGTTTACAGGTGAAGCAAATGTTGGTTTGCGGAATTCATTTGGCAAAGGCGAAACACTTGGCTTCAACTGGCAGCAACTGCAACCAAAATCACCGCAATTAAACTTATCTTATCAGCAACCATATATTTTTCATTCGCCATT
>CAHJWK010000120.1 GCA_903642275.1 Chitinophagaceae bacterium | reverse complement strand
TTAGTGTTTAATCCTCCGTTTAAAACCAATGAAGGAAATCTTTCAGAACGATATGTTTTTAAATTAAAGTCTGCGCTTTGCTTTCTAAACTCCACAGCTTTTATTATAGCAAGGTTTTGTAATGCAGATTGATAAATTGAATCAGTACTGCTTTTATCGTTTGCAAGCGCTTCGGTTAAATTAATACGTTCAAGCTGCATGTTTTTATTGTATGGAATATTTAATAATTGCGCTAATGAAACTTTAGCTGTTTCAAGATTATTCATTGCATTAATCACGTTCAATTCTTCCTGCGCATATTGTCCTTTCAAATCATACAACTGGCTTGGCGTAATGGCGCCTGCACTATCTAAAATTAAATTCCGTTCAACCTGCCTGCCGGAAACATCTCTTTGCTGCATGGAAACATTTACTAAATCCTGGTTGGTTAAAACCTGCAGGTATTCAAGTATAACATTTAACGCAACCGCATCCCTGTTTTGTTGTATCTCCATTTTAGTTGCATCATAAGCAAGCCTGTTTTGTTTTATATAATTCTGGATTGCAAATGCATTGAAAACAGTAAGGCTGCTGCTTAAACTATAGCTCGCCACTTTTGTGTTCTCGTTATCATATGTATTTGTAAAAGGGTCAATACTTTTGCCATGATTAATGCCATGTGTAATGTCTCCATTCAGCGTTGGCAACTGGTTGCCTCTTGCACCTGATAAATCTGCACGTTGTATATCTGATGTTACTTCGCTGTGTTGAACAGTAGCATTATTTTTTAAAGCGATATCAATACATTGTTGCAATGAATAAGTTATTACAGATGTATCTGAAGATTGCGCTGTTGCTGCAAATATTATACAGGCAAAAAATGTACAGCTTAAAAATATTTTACGATACATACTTTAAGATTCTATCCTTCCGTCTAATAAATTAATAATGCGTGAACCATAAGCAGCATTCTTTTCTGAATGTGTTACCTGTATAATAGTTACACCATCTTCTTTGTTAAGCTTTGCAAAAAGCTCCATAATTTCTTCGCCTTGCTTTGAATTAAGATTGCCGGTAGGCTCATCGGCCAGTAATAATCTCGGGTTGGCAACCAGTGCTCTTGCAATACCAACAAGCTGTTGCTGGCCACCTGACAATTGTGTTGGAAACAAGTCTTTCTTACCAACAATATTAAAGCGGTCAATTGCATCTGCAACTATTGCTTTGCGTTCTGATGTTTTAAGATTTTTATAGATAAGCGGCGTTTCAATATTTTCATAAACGGTTAATTCATCAATAAGATGATAAGCCTGGAAAACAAAACCGATGTATTGTTTATATAACTGTGAACGCACTTTTTCTTTAAGCTTATGAACGGACTCTTTCATAAAAATATATTCGCCTTCATTAAACTCATCAAGCATACCTATAACGTTTAATAAAGTAGATTTACCTGAACCTGAAGGACCCATGATTGAAATAAATTCACCTTCATTAATAGTAAGGCTTACATCTTTTAAAAGAAAAGTTTTGGCACCACCAATTGTTATCCATTTTGAAATATGCTGTAGTTCTATCATGCCTGTATGAGTTTTTAAAATGTACTGTAAGTACTTTAAAGATGTACCAATTATAAAGTGTATTGAAAAGCAACGGTTTAGATTTCAACTAAAAATTGCAGTGTTCGTTTTTGATACAGTATATGTTCAGTTTCGAGATGGCTTACATGCAGGCAAGCATCTCATTATTATAAAATGAAAGCAATATTATTTTTTTACAGCAAACAACTTAACCGCCATTGCAGAATCATGGCCATAAATATCATTGCGAAAATTAAGCTTGCCATCCGCACCAACAAAAGCAGTGTAATAGCTTATCATTACAGGTACCGTACTTTTCAGCGTTACCCATTTTTCTTTTTTAAGATGCATTAAGCTATCAATGTTGCTGCTGCTATATTTTACCGTATCATCACGTAATAAATATTGCGCTAACTCCTTTGGCTGGCTTAATCTTATACAACCATGGCTTAAGCTTCTGCCTGAAGAATTAAAGGCACCGCGATTATTTGTGTCATGGAAATAAATATCAAAGTTGTTAGGAAATAAAAATTTCACATGCCCTAATGCATTATCATCTCCCGGTAATTGACTGACAGCAGGTAAGCCGCCACCGTTCTTACCATATATTTCCATATGATGATTTTCGAGATAATGCTTGTTGCGCTGAATGCCCGGCATAATTTCTTTCTTGATAATACTTACCGGTATATTCCAATACGGACTGAACACGATATATTTTAAATTGCCTGTAAATATTACAGTGCTTGTTGCAGCTGAACCCACTACAACATCCATATCAAACTGCAGCTTGCCGCCATTATACACATACATTTTATACTCAGGAATATTTACAATGATTGATTCGCTGTCATTCATTTCAGGCAGCCAGCGTAAACGTTCAAGATTAATGAGTATTTGCTGCAGCCGTTGAGAAGGCGAAACATTTAATTGTTTGATAAATGCTTTTCCAATAGTACCATCCTGCTTCTGCCCCATTCTTGCCTGGAAACTTTTTGCTGCAGTTGATAAAGCTGAATCATAAACATTCGTTGTGTCTTCATCAGATAAATCACCTAAAGCATGCAACCTTTGTTTTATTAAACCAATTTCCGGTGATGAACTTTTACTGCTAAAACTTTTTGCCGGATAAGCAAGAGAATCCCAACTACTTCCATTTAACTTACTATACACAGACACATAGTCAAGCAGTTTTTTATAGCCTTCACTTACCGGAAATTCGCTGTTTTTTATATCTGGCTTATTTTTTATTAATGAATCAAGTAAAACAGTAAGGTCAAGTTTTTTTCTTGGTATAAACCAGCCGAGTTCTTCAATGTTAATATCAGCGCCTTTATAAATTTTTGCTGCATACACAAAGAATTGCCCGGTTAATGTAAGTTCAGTTTGCGTGATGTCTGGCGTTGCAGTTACAATAGTATCCGCAGTATCTTTTTTGAATGCATCCACTTCTTTGGATAGCTGCTTGTTGTAAAGCGAACTATCACTATAAACATTCACTGCATTACCTAAAAGATTCATGAAATTATATGCCTGCTCCGTTATGCCTGAACTATCAAACCATGCACATTCAAAATTGCGCTGCTTATAAAAATCAGCATATTGTTGCTGAAATTTTTGGTAATCAGGATGCGTTTGCAAATAGCTGTTTATTTTGTTACTATCAATAAACAGGTTATTAAAAGATGTTTGCTTTGTGATTGATTTATCAGCCTGTATAACTTCTGTTTGCTTTTTTTTATTTAAAAGATTACAGCCCGAAATAATTACAAGAGAAACAATTAAAAAATAAATCAGGTTTTTTTTCATAGATATTTTGAGTGTTAGTTTACGAGTGCTATATCGAAATTTACAAGTTGCACAAACTCCTTAATGCGCTCATCAATATCAGCTTTTGATATTTCTTTGAGGCGTTCAGTACCAAATTTTTCAACACAGAAACTTGCCATGGCAGAACCCATTATAATTGCAGTTTTCATACTATCAAAAGATATGTCATTCGTTTTTGCAAGATGCCCGATAAAGCCACCGGCAAAAGTATCACCGGCGCCTGTTGGGTCAAATACATCTTCTAATGGAAGCGCCGGTGCGAAAAACACATTCTTATCATGAAATAAAAGTGCACCATGTTCACCTTTTTTTACTATTAAAAATTTTGGGCCCATTTCCAGTATTTTTCTTGCCGCTTTCACTAATGAAAACTCGCCTGAAATCTGTCTTGCCTCACTATCATTAACCAGTAAAACATCAACCATTGTAAAAACATCTTTCAAATCTTCCAGCGCCGTTTCAATCCAAAAATTCATGGTATCCATTACAATCAGCTTTGGTCTTTTCTTAAACTGCTGAATTACTTTCCGTTGTATGGCAGGCACAAGATTTCCAAGCATTAAAAATTCAGAGCCCTGGTAGTTATCAGGCACTTCAGGGTCAAAGTCTGCCAGCACATTCAAATCAGTTATCAATGTATCACGTGTGTTCATATCAAGGTGATATTTCCCGCTCCAGAAAAAAGATTTTTTATCCGGCACAACTACAACACCATTTGTTATTACACCGCGGCTGCGCAAGGTTTGCAACTCTTCTTCAGGAAAATCGTATCCAACGATAGAAATCTGTTGCACCGGCTTTACAAAATTGCTTGCTGCATAAGCCACGTACGTCGCAGAACCACCAACAATTTTATCTGTTTTACCAAAAGGCGTTTCAATAGCATCAAAAGCCATCGAACCAACTACAGTTATACTCATAAGTTTTTGTTAGCGCAAACCTAATTCAAAAATTTTGATGCTATAATTGATTACTGAATTTATAAGCTGATTTACGTTATAAATAACCAACGCAGAATAAACGTTACATTTAATTTTACTCATTCGCTGTTGCAATAGTTCGTTATTAATTCTTATATCTTTACCGCTTTGAATAAACGCTCCTATGGTAAAACGTATTGCGATATTTGGTTCAACAGGTTCAATAGGAAAGCAGACTTTAGAAGTAATTGCAGCGCATCCAGATAAATTTTCAGCGGAGATTCTTACTGCATATACAAATGAAAAATTATTGATTGAACAGGCACTGGCTTTCAATCCCAACATTGTTGTTATTGCTGATGATAAAAAATACCATTCAGTTAAAGAGGCACTTGCAGGCACTGACATAAAAGTTTTTGCTGGGGAAAAATCTTTGAATGAAGTAGCATTGATGGATAATTATGACCTGATGCTGGCGGCAATAGTTGGTTATGCAGGTTTTAAACCGACATTAAATGCAATTGGAAAAGGAAAGACTATTGCACTTGCCAATAAAGAAACATTAGTTGTTGCCGGTGATATTGTTATGCAGAAAGCTTTTGAGAATAAAGTGCCGATTATTCCTGTTGACAGTGAGCATTCCGCCATTTTTCAATGCCTTGTTGGTGAAGGAAGAAATAAAGTAGAGAAGGTTATTTTAACTGCCAGTGGCGGCCCTTTTCTTGGTAAAAAACCCAACTTCCTGGTTAATGTAAAACGCGACCATGCTTTACAACACCCAAACTGGAGCATGGGTGCAAAAGTTACCATTGATTCTGCAACGCTGATGAACAAAGGCCTTGAAATGATTGAAGCAAAGTGGCTGTTCAGTTTGCAGCCGGAACAGGTGCAGGTTGTTATTCATCCACAAAGTATAATACATAGTATGGTTCAGTTTGAAGATGGCAGTATTAAAGCACAGATGGGTTTACCGGATATGAAATTGCCAATACAATATGCTATGGCTTTTCCCCAACGTATACACAGTAATTTTCCTAGGTATGATTTCAAAAAGCCTTCAACGTTAAGTTTTGAAGAACCTGATTTACGTACATTCCGTAACCTTGCATTGGCGGAAGAAGCTTTACAAAGAGGTGGCAACCTTCCATGCATTTTAAATGCAGCAAACGAAATTGCGGTGTTTGCTTTTTTAAGAAATAAAATCGGTTTTCTTGATATAACCGCAATGGTTGAACAAACTATGAATAAAATACCTTTTCTTCAACATCCTACATTAAATGAATATTTTGAAAGCGATGGAGAGGCGCGTAATTATGCTGCTTCCATGATACACATGTAATCCCACGCTAAAGGAAGTTATTAGCGCTATCCGTTTATAAAAGCTTATATTTTTGATTAACAAATGATGTGTTATCATTGCAAAATTTTAAATTTTAAGTATAATATTTTTTAACCGCTGAAAGTCCCTTTAGGGATTTAGAGCAAAAAGTTCCTTCTGGAATTCAGGGCATGACTTTATTAATTATAGACTGGGCTGGCATTGGAATAAAAACACTGCAATTAATTCTTTCACTTTCCATACTTGTAACCTTACATGAATTAGGGCATTACACAACTGCTAAATGGTTTAAGTGCCGTGTAGAAAAATTTTATTTGTTCTTTGATCCATGGTTTAGCATTGTAAAAAAGAAAATTGGTGAAACCGTTTATGGTATCGGCTGGATACCGTTTGGCGGCTACGTAAAAATTTCAGGAATGGTTGATGAAAGCATGGATAAGGAACAGCTAAAACAACCCGCCAAACCTTATGAATTCAGAAGCAAGCCTGCCTGGCAAAGATTAATTATCATGGTTGCCGGTGTTATAATGAACATATTACTGGCACTGTTTCTTTTTATAATGATTACCTATAAATGGGGCGATGATTACCTGCCGCCAAAGAATTTGAAATATGGTATTTATGCTGATTCGCTGGCACGCAAAATAGGTTTACAAAACGGCGATAACATTGTTGCAATTGATAATAAGCCGGTAGAAAATTTTGCAACTATACCTGCAGAAATTATTACATCTGATTCTAAAACATTACAGGTTTTACGCAATGGTTCAACAATAAATATTGATGTTCCTAAAGGCTTTATCGGTGATTTAAACCATACAAAACTTGAAGGTTTTATTTATGTGCAATACCCTGTAATAGTTGACACCGTTGACCTGAAGCACACATATTTTATAAGTGGTACCTTGTTAAAAAATGATAAGATAATAGCGATAAATAATCAGCCAATCACATACTATAATCAGTTTGACAGTTTAAAAAAACCGTACGCAAATAAAATTATTTCAGTGCAGGTTTTGCGTGGTAATGATACGGCAACAGTTAAAGCAAGATTAAACGATAAATCACAAATTGGTTTCGGGCAAAAAACACCTGCGGCACTTTTTGGTTTTGTTCATAAATCATATACACTGGCAGAATCTATTCCCATAGGCATAAAAAAATGCTTTACTACATTGAGCAAATATATTGGCGGCTTACAACAAATAATTTCAGGTAAGGTAAAAGCCAGTGAATCTTTAGGCAGCGTTATTAGTATAGGCAATGCATTTTCAAGTTATTGGAACTGGCAAAGCTTTTGGGCGCTCACTGCTATCTTTTCAATTGTACTTGCCTTTATGAACATACTTCCCATTCCGGCATTAGATGGCGGCCACGCATTATTTTGTATTTACGAAATGATTACCGGCAGAAAACCAACCGATAAGTTTATGGAATATGCACAAATGGTTGGAATGATTTTATTGCTTGGTTTAATGGCTTATGCATTGGGCTTGGATATTTTTAGATTGTTTAAGTAAAAGCTAACGCTAAAACACATAATTAGCTTTATATTTTTAACTGCCTTCTCCAATGGAAGATTAAAATTGAGGTATTGATATTACTATTAAAGTTATTTCGGTTATCTAAATTTCTACGCTGCCTTTAAATGCGCAAATTGCGGGGCCGCAAAGCCAGATATTTGTAAAAGACCTTTCCCCTGTTCTGTCAAACTCAATTGCAAGGTTGCCACCGGGTGTTTTTACATTCACATGATTAAAGCCTTTTTCGTTATGCGCAAAAACCAATGCTGAAGCAGTAACACCTGTTCCACAGCTTAAAGTTTCATCTTCCACACCGCGTTCATAAGTGCGTACGGTTATATCTCCTTCTTCATCCGCCTCTACAAAATTTACGTTTATACCATTTGTTTTAAAATGAGAACTATAACGTATTTCTTTACCTTCTCTTACCACATCATAATTCCAAATATTACTGACTGATTTTACATAATGCGGAGAACCTGTATCCAAAATCGAATCTGAAATATCATAAGTCTTGATATCACTAACGTCCTTCATTTTTAAATTAATCCAATTGTCTTCTATTGTAGCAATATGCTCACCATCGCATGCAATAAAATTATATTCGCGTTTATGCAACCCCATATCAAACGCAAACTGAATCATGCACCTGCCACCATTGCCACACATGCTGCCTTCGTTACCATCAGCATTATAATACTGCATTTCAAAATCATAATTGGTACTTGCATTCATTAGCATTAAACCATCAGCACCAATATTAAAATGACGTTCGCATAATTTATGCACCTGTTGCTTTGTGAGTTCAATTTTTTTTGTACGGTTATCAACTATAATAAAATCATTTCCGGTTCCCTCGTATTTATAAAATGAAAGAAGCATATCTATTTTTTAAAGTGACTGAATAATTTCCAAAGCAGTTATTATTAATTTATCAACGGCCGATACTGAGTCTTTTGAAAACGTTTTATCTACTCTGTTTACTACAATCGTATTTAAACTTAAACAATGATGCTTTAATAATTTTCCCAAACCATAAATAGCTGATGTTTCCATTTCAAAATTAGTTATGTAATAATTGCCATATTGAAAGCCTGTGAATGTATCAACAAGGTTTGGAAAGCTTAAACCTAATCTTAATACTCGGCCTTGCGGTCCATAAAATCCCGGTGCCGTTATTGTAATGCCATGACTAAAATCGTTTACAAAATTTTTTAATAAAGATGCAGAAGCAGCCGCAATATAAGGTTGTGCAAGTGCATTAGTAAGCTGCGTATAGTTTATAAAATGCTGCAGGATGTTTTTTTCTTCTTCATTGTTTTCATGCATATAATAATTTAATAGATTATCAATACCAATACCATGTGTTGATGCTATAAAACTATCAACCGGAACTTCTCTTTGCAAAGAGCCGCAGGTACCGATACGAATTATATTTAATGATTGCAGTTGAGGCTTTATAGTTCTTGAGCTAAAATCAATATTTACAAGCGCATCAAGCTCATTCATTACAATATCAATATTATCAGTACCGATGCCTGTTGAAAGCACAGTTAATCTTTTGTTGCCGATAGACCCTGTGCAAGAAACAAATTCTCGGTGCTGGTTTTTAAATTCAATAACATCAAAATGTTTGCTTACCTGCTGCACCCTGTTCGGGTCGCCAACAGTTATAATTGTAGTGGCTAACTCTTCAGGTAATAAATCCAAATGATAAATTGCTCCTCTGCTGTTAATAATAAGTTCGCTCTCCTGTATGCGCATAACTAATAATTCAAAGTTGCTAATAATATAATTTATTTGCAACTTCTGTTTATTTTCGCAGTGTTTTGGTTCCGTGGCCGAGTGGCTAGGCAGAGGTCTGCAAAACCTTCCACAGCAGTTCGAATCTGCTCGGAACCTCATAATCCCTGCAATTTCTGCGGGGTTTTATTTTAATATGAAGTATTCACAGTTGCTTGGTATAATTGCTACAATTATTCTTGTTGGTATTTGTTATTTACCGTGGAGTTTTATCAGTGAAAAAAACATTATTGTTACAGGCATGAGTGCGCCGGGAACTATGTTTGGCAAGCCGGGTTTAATGCATATAGTATTAGCTGCGCCATTGATTATCTTATTTATAATACCTAAAATCTGGGCTAAACGCATTAATGTGTTTATATCTGCAATTAATCTTGCATGGAGCATTCGTAATTATATTTTGCTTACAACCTGCTTTATGGGTGAATGCCCCGAAAAACGGTATGCACTTTTTCTTGAACTTCTCCTCTGTTCTTTTATTCTTGTAATGACATTCTTTCCAAAGGTTGAACCGTTAAAAAACTAACTACGTTTTTCTTCTCTAAAAAAATATATTTACTCTTATTGATTTATATTAATACATACTTATTTTTGAACGAGAGCAAGCATCTGTATCTATAAAAATCCGACCACTAACTTTTGCCTGAATAATAATGAAACACTGTTTCAGAAACATTTGAAATTTTAAGTAACATTAAAACATTTGATTGTTATGAAAAATAAAGTGCCGTTTATATTGTTAGGGATATTTGCTGTTTGGGGAGTTTTTATTCCGCTCGTTGCAGACCATGTTGCCGCCGGCTACAATTTTGGTGACGTGGCATGGATGATTGTTGCAACGGCACTCGTTTTATTAATGACACCCGGACTATCCTTTTTTTATGGCGGTATGGTTGGCAAGAAAAATGTTATATCAACCATGTTTCAAAGTTTTATCGCTACCGGTTTAATCAGTGTTTTATGGGTAGTTATTGGCTATGGTTTAGCATTCGGTCCAACCATCGGCGGATTTATAGGAAACCCTTCCGGATTATTTATGATGAAAGGAATAAACGGAGGTGCACCATGGGTTTATGCTCCAACAATCCCCTTGTTACTGTTTGCATTGTTTCAAATGAAGTTTGCCATTATTACTCCTGCATTGGTAGTAGGCGCTACTGCAGAAAGAATACGTTTCACTTCTTACGTGTTGTTCATGGTTTTATTCAGTCTTTTAATTTATGCACCTATCGCACACTGGACATGGAATCCCGGAGGTCTTCTTAATAAAATGGGCGTGCTTGATTTTGCCGGTGGAACGGTGGTGCATATTTCTGCTGGTTGTTCTGCATTAGCTGGCGCTATTATATTGAAGCGACGTCGTGTGCTTTTAACCGGAGAAACGGTGAAGCCCGCACGTGTTACTTATGTTTTATTGGGAACAGGCTTGCTTTGGTTCGGATGGTTTGGCTTTAATGCAGGTTCAGCAATGGCAGCAAACAGTTTGGCTGTTGATGCATTTGCCAACACAAATACAGCATCTGCAGCGGCAGGTTTATCATGGATTTTTTTTGACTCATTAAAAGGCCGCAAGCCTTCTGCGCTTGGCTTTTGCATTGGTGCTGTTGTTGGATTGGTTGCTATAACACCTGCCGCAGGTTTTGTTGGCTTGCCGCAAAGTATTTTTATTGGTTTTATTGCGGCTATATGTTCCAATGTTGCCGTGCATTGGAAAAATAAAACCAGCGTAGATGATACACTTGATGTATTTCCCTGTCATGGTATTGGCGGTATTGTAGGAATGATTCTTACAGGCGTGTTTGCGAGCAAGGCAATAAATCCTGCAGGCAATGATGGATTATTTTATGGAGGTGTTTCATTTTTCTTCAGACAGATTTTGGGCTGTTCAATTGTAGTGGTATTTTCTTTTGTAATGGGTTATATTTTATTTAAAGTCGTAGATATAATTGTGCCATTACGTGTTGATGAAAAGGAAGAAATTGTTGGTCTTGATATCTCACAGCATGATGAAAGCCTATGATTTATTTACTATCATCAAACGATAAAAACAAATTATTCAGTGCCTCTCCATACAACGGATGCGCAAACACAGCACAGCGTAACACATCATAAGTTATATTTCCCATCATAGCAAGTTGCAACATGCTCATTATTTCGCCGCCCTGTTCACCTATAACAGCGGCGCCCAATATCTTTTTTGTATCAGCATCAACAATAGCTTTCATAAAGCCGGTGGTTTCGTTTGTTTCAATGCCACGTGCAACATGCGCCATGGGTAAACAGGCAACTTTAAATTTTACTCCTTTTTGCCTGGCTTCATTTTCACTTAACCCAACTTTACCAAACTGCGGGTCGGTAAACATTGTGTAAGGCACCATCCTGTTTTTTGTTGATTCATCTTTGCCATCGTAAACATTACCGCAAACTATTAAATGGTCATTATAAGAAATGTGCGTAAACGCAGGTCCGCCTTTTACATCACCTAAAGCATAAATATTTGGTTCATCGGTTTCAAGTTTATCATTCACTTTTATAAAACCTTTTTCTGTTTTGATATTTGTTT
>CAHJWK010000119.1 GCA_903642275.1 Chitinophagaceae bacterium | reverse complement strand
GTAAACAGGTACATTTTTCTGCTCACAGATTTTGTTGCGCAGCTCTCTTAATTTTTTGTGCAGCAAGGGATGCGGGCTTTCTGTTTTTTGTGCTGATGCAGTTGCATAAGCATTCACATTAAAAGCAGGAACGATAAAGTTTTTCTTTTGATTATAGTATTCCTGCACTGAAAAATTCTGCCGGCAACACTCAAGCAGGTGTTTCTTTTCAGCAAGCAAAACAAAAATTTCTTTTATAGAATCGTTATAAGCTTTTGCATGTTGCTTGATATCGGTTGACGCAGGTGATTGTTTTATGATTGCAATTAACTCATCCAATTGTTTTATAAAATAATCTGTTGCAGCAGATAATCTTTTTTGAAGTGGTTCATTTTCTTCAGGCAATGTTTCATCAACAAAAAAAGTATTCAGTTGCAGCTTAAATTTTTCTGCAATGGTTTGAAGTGCAGCTAATTTGCTTTCAACATCATCAATCCATTGTAGTAATTCATTATTAAAAGCAGCTTTGTTATCACGTACAATTTTAACCAGCTCATCGTGTTGCTTTATTGTTATAGTAAAATCAAACAACAATAAAAGCAGGTTTTGCTGATATGCTTTTTTAGATTGATGCAGCTCCTGTTTTAAATTATCTTCTGATGCATTGCGTTCAGAAAATTCAATGATGTTCTTATCAGTATGAAGGCCTGATGAAGTAACCTGGCTTTTTAAAACAATGCCTTTTAGAGATGTGCAGCGGCTAAGTGCAACATACACCTGGCCCGGCGCAAATGCCCGCCCGGCATCAATTACAGCTTTCTCAAAAGTTAAGCCCTGGCTTTTATGAATAGTGATTGCCCATGCTAACCGCAACGGGTATTGCGAGAACTTTCCAATTACTTCTTCATCTAACTGCTGTGTTTGCTTATCAACCGAATAACGTATGTTTTCCCAAACTTCTTTTTTAACTTCAATTTCATCTGCATCATTCCTGCATTGAACAAATATTGCTTCATCCGTAATGTTTGTTATTGTGCCAATCCTGCCATTAAAATATCGTTTTACTTTTTCTTTGTCATTCTTAATAAACATAACCTGCGCCCCAACTTTCAGTTGCAATAATGCATCCGCAGGATAAGACTTCTCATAAAACTCACCGCTTATTTCTGCTTTAAATGAAAACGTTTTGTGCTTTAGCTTTGAAAGTTCTTCTGTATTTGTTTTATCAGACTGGAAGTTATGAGTGGTAAGAAAAATATAATCATCATTGCCACTTAATTCAAACCATGGATCATAACGGCTATTCAATAATTGCAGGCCATCATCACTTAAATTATTATGCCGCACTTCATTTAAAACATTAATAAATGATGCATCGGACTGCCGGTAGATTTTTTTAAACTCAATATGCACCGGTGGAAAGTTTTGCATCACCTGGCTATCAAAAAAGTAAGCTGATTTATAAAACGGCAAAAGCAGTTTCCATTCTTCATCAGGTATTATCGGCGGCAGTTGAAACATATCACCAATAAACAAAAGCTGCACACCACCGAAGGGTTCATTATAACGATAGCGAAAATGTTTCAGCACGGCATCAATCGCATCAAGCGTATCTCCACGCACCATACTTATCTCATCAATAATTAATAATTCAAGCTGTTGCAACACTTTACGCTTTTCATTATTTAAACGCATTCTGCCGATGAGATTGTGTTTATTTACCACATCATTATTCTGCATAAAACCTTTTGCTTCAGGAATGAACGGCGATAAGGGCAACTGGAAAAATGAATGAATGGTAGAGCCGCCTGCATTGATTGCCGCCACACCCGTGGGTGCCGTAACAGCAATTTGTTTTATACAATTTTCTCTGATGTATTTTAAGAACGTTGTTTTGCCGGTGCCTGCTTTGCCTGTAAGAAAAATATTGCGGTTACTTTCAGTAACCAGGCTTGCGGCAAGCTTAAACATTTCGTTATCATGATCGAGTGCAGGCATAGAAAGTTAAGGTAAGAAAAATTTGCAGTTAAGATAAATTGATTTTAAAAATTGTTAGTTTTAGTCTGATAAATCAAATCTAACGACGAGTATAAACCTTTTGATGAAAACTAATTCAGATGATATTATAAGATGACTTTGCATTATAAAGAAAGCGACTTGCGCCGCTTTACCCTGTAAAATTGATTTCATAACCTTAATAGAAAACGTGAAATTTGATGAAGCAATCCAACAGGTAAATTATATTGATTTAGAAAATATAAAAGTTCCTGTGATACATTATAATCATTTGATTTTTCAAAGCTTACTTCTTCCCGTTTAAAAGATAAAGCTGATGTAAAAGAACTGCAATTAACTAACCTCAAAATATTTCTCAGCAATTGGAGTTATTCTGATCCTTAAATCTTTAATACATCCAATCAACCAAAGTGAGATGCTTATAAAGAACAGTTGTGATTTGCTTTCAAACTTTGTTCTTATGATCTTTGATAACAACTAACTACATTTGCTATCCAAGTATTATCCAGTTGTGATTTGCTTTCAAACTTTTTTTATGATCTTTGATAACAACATCCTGCTATTTCGTGTTAATTTCTAAACAATAAGCTTATTTATATTTCTGCGATAACTTACTCCAAATTAATATCTAAAGCGCTTCCATTAAATGAAGAAATTATTTTAAAAGATTATTTAAGTTTAATACATATTATTCATATAAATGATTTTATATGTGAAATCGCTGCAGGTTTAAGAAAAGCTCATAAAATAAAATTTCGAGACGCAATAATTGCAGCGACTTGTTTCTTTTTAAATATTCCTTCTAACTTTTGATGAAGATTTTTATAAAATTGACGATTTAAAGATTCTAAAGTGATGACTTATGATTTTACCCATTGTTGCATACGGCACACCGGTTTTAAGAGAGGTTGCTAAAAACATTACACCTGATTATACAAATCTCAATAAATTTATTTCAGATATGTGGGAAACGCTGTACGCCAGCAGTGGCGTGGGTTTGGCAGCACCACAGGTGAATAAGAACATTCGTTTATTTATTGTTGACAGCCTGCAAATGTTTGCAAACCAGGAAAAAGAAGACAAAGGCAAATACCCTGATGAACCGGGCTTTAAAAAAGTTTTCATCAATGCAAAAATAAAAGAGTGTAATGGTGAACCCTGGAGTTATAATGAAGGCTGTTTAAGCATACCGAAAATAAGAGAAGATGTTATGCGCCCGGAAACAGTCACGCTTAATTATGTTGATGAAAATTTTCAACCACATACAGAAACTTTTAATGGCATCACAGCACGCATCATTCAACATGAATATGATCACATTGAAGGAAAATTATTTATTGATTATTTAAAGCCTTTCAGAAAAAAATTACTGAAGGGCAAGCTCTCAGATATAAGCAAAGGCAAAGTAAGCGTGGATTATAAAATGATGTTCCCCAAATGAAGTTAAAATATGTGTTGCTGTTAACCTTATTCTCTTTAAAATTATTTGCCCAGGAAAAAGATTCTTTTATTGTTGAAGGTAAAGACACAACTATTATTATTGATAAAGGCACATTCACATTAAAGGAAGTTATTGTACGGAACCACATGGATTATAACAGCCTGCTGCGCCGCATACAAAATGATACTACATTTTATAAAGCCTTTCGCAACCTGCATGTAATTGAATTCAGTGCATATAATAACATCCGCATGCTAAATAAACAAGGCAATGTACAGGCGAGTTATAACAGCAAAACACATCAACAGCATAAAAATAATTGCCGCTCAACGCAAACATTAGAACAAAAAGCCACAGGTGACTTTTTTGATAACCACGGCAATTATAATTATATAACCGGCGAAATGTATGCTTCTATTTTTTTAACTAAAGGAACAGTGTGCGGCGAAAATAATATTGTTGCCGGCCATGAGTTTTCTACAATCGATAAGAGTGGCATGGAAAAACATAAAGAACAATTAAAGATGTTGTTTTTTAATCCGGGCAAAAAAATTCCTGGTATTCCGTTTATTGGTAATAAGCTTGATTTGTATGATGAAGATGCGCACAAGCTGTATAACTATTCGCTTGATTACGGCACATATAAAGGCAATGATGCTTTTATATTTTCAATAAAGCCAAAAGATGACCTCGGGTTTTTTCAGCATAGTGATATTGTAGTTGATGAAATGACTACATGGTTTGATGCAAAAACAATGGAAGTTATTGCACGTACTTATACTTTAAGTTATCATGCTTTTTTCTATGATTTTAATGTAAGCATGCAGGTTGAAATGACACATGCGGGAAATTTACTAATACCAGAAACCATGCGTTATAAAGGTAATTTCAGCGCTATTACAAAAAAGCGTGAACGCGGAGAATTTACTGCTACTTTGTTTGATTTTAAGCAAAATTAGTCAAGCTAATTTAGCTGCTTTTAGTGTATAGCTAGTATTAAGATTCGTATTGTTTTTTTCTGCTGCTTCAATAATGGAATAATCAGACAGTATCAACGCTTTGTTTCTTTTTACACAAACATCGTGTTCAAAATGTACAGAAGGTTTGCCATCACGTGTACGCACCGTCCAGCCATCATCATCTGTATAAACATCTTTTGTACCCATGTTTATCATTGGTTCAATTGCAACTACTGCATTCTCTTTTAATCTTGGCCCGTTGCCACGCTTACCAAAATTCGGTACCTGCGGATCTTCATGCAAATTTCTTCCTAAGCCATGACCAACTAATTCTCTTACCACACCATAATGATGCTTGCGTTCAGTATGTTCCTGTATGGCAAAAGCAATATCACCAACGCGGTTACCTGCAATTGCTTTTTCAATGCCTTTATATAATGATTCCTTTGTAACACGCAGCAGTTGCAACACATCATCATTTGCTTCACCAATTAAAAATGTATAAGCATGATCGCCATGCCAGCCGTTTAATATTACGCCCATATCAATGGTAACAATATCGCTTTCTTTTATTGCACTGTTATTTGGAAAACCATGCACTACCACATCATTTACTGATGCGCAAATTGTATATGGATAACCACGATAATTTAAGAAAGAAGGAATAGCATTGTGGTCTCTTATAAACTGGTAACACAAAGCATCAAGCTGCATGGTGGTTATGCCGGGCTTTAAAATTTTTGCAACTTCAGTAAGTGTTTTACTTACCAGCCTTGCACTTTGCTTCATTAATTCTACTTCTGCATCTGTTTTATATAATATCATATTGTATCTTCTGCTCAATGTTGCAAATGTGATGAAAATTTTTTTAAACGATGAAGCAATAAGTAATTGTCAAACACTTATATTATTTTGCAGCACAATGTTGTTTAAAATTTTCAAGTTTGGTATTGTTGGATTTATAGGAATGTGCTGGGATTTTTTAATAACCTGGCTGCTGAAAGAAAAATTTAAGGTTAATAAATATGTAGCCAACAGCATTGGTTTTACATCTGCGGTTATCAATAATTTCATTTTGAATTTATACTGGACGTTTCATGTATCTGGTAATACAAGCAATTTCTTTATAAGATTTATATTAATCTCGATTGTCGGCCTTGGATTAAATAATTTTTTTGTGTGGCTGTTTAATGAAAGATTCCATGTAAACTTTTATGCTTCAAAAGCATTAGCAGTGCTTTGTGTATTTGCTTGGAATTTTACGGCTAATAATTACTTCAACTTTCACTCGTAATAATAATTTTAAAGAATTTTTCTTGGCTTTCTCTTTCAGGAGAAGGGTTGCGATGAGGCTATTTCACATTAGCCACAACCTTTGCGCCTGCTTTCTTTGCCGATTGCATTACTCTAAAAACTTCACCATAATAGGAAGACGTATCTGCATTAATTACAACAGAAGGCGTATCAACTGTATTGCGGTTTTTTTCAACTTCAAACTTTATTAAGCTATCAAGATTGTTTGCATCAATTTTATGCTGGCCAATATAAATATGCTGGTCTTTATCAATTGAAACAACAATATGCTGCTTTGTCTTAGTATCCTTTGTGCCTTTAGGATTATTAACTTTAATCACATTTGGGTTTGCAAGTGTTGAAATAATCAAAAAGAAAAACAGCAGTATGAATAAAATATCATTCAATGTACCTGAATGTACTTCTCCGTGTGCTTTATATCGTCGTCTTATATCCAATTATTAATTATTCATGCATTATCGTGTTGGTTCCTGCAAAACATCAATAAACTCTGCACTTGCTATTTCCATTTTGTTGGCAGTTTTATCAACCTGCGTATTCAAAAAATTATAAGCTACATACGCCAGCAAACCAATAATTAAACCAGATGCAGATGTAACCATTTTTGTATAAATGCCGCCTGCAATTTCACCTAATTCTAATTCGCCTTTGGCAGCAATGGTGGAAAATAATTGCAACATACCTACAATCGTTCCTAAAAAGCCAAACATCGGTGCAATGCCTGCAATAAGCGAAAGTATATTCAGGTTGCGTTCCATCTTATACATCTCAAGCCTGCCTACATTCTCCATGCTTTTCTCAATTGCATCAATTGGTTTGCCAATGCGTTGAATGCCTTTGTCAATTATACGTGCAACCGGGTTATCTGTATTGCGTGCAAGGTTACGTGCCGCAATTACATTACCGGTTATAATATTATCACGCACTATATGCATAAAGTTGTTGTCAATTCTTGATGCTTTGCGAATAGCAATCAGTCTTTCAAAAAAAACAAAAACGGCAGCAGCCAGCAACACATATAACGGATACATTATCCAACCACCTTTATTCAATAGGCTCCAGAGATTCATAGTTTGCGGTGGCTGGGTAACTGCGTTTACAATATTTGTTGTATCAACCTGTAATAAAAATCCCATTATAAATTTATTTGAAAGATGCAAAATACATTCAACCGCAAAACAACGCTTGTGCTGTGTATAAATTACGGTATGATGTTATTTTAAGAAAGGTTTTGCAACATTTATGAGCCAATGTATTTACAACTTTAAGGTGTCAGATAGATGAAATCAGAACATTGTATCTTTGAAGTATGCCACAGCCGGCAATAAATTATCTTACAGAAAAAGAGTATCTCGCTTTCGAAAGAAGTGCTTTAGATAAGCACGAATATTATCAGGGAGAGATTTTTGCAATGAGCGGTGCATCTTTCAAACATAATCTTATTGAAAGTAATTTCAGAAGTGCATTAAATAGTTTTTTAAAAGTAAAAAAGTGCCGTGAGTTTGGCAGCAACTTACGTGTTCATATTCCTGCAAATACATTATTTACATATTCTGATATACTTGTTATTTGTAATGAGCCTAATTTTATTGACGATGAGTTTGATACTATTACAAATCCATCTCTTATTATTGAAATCTTATCACCTTCTATAGCTAATTACCGCTGCGCTAAATTTGAATTGTACAGAGATATTGATACTTTGAATGAATATGTTCTTATTGATTCAAAGTCAATTTATGTTGTTGTTTACTCTAAGAATGCTAATAACACATGGACATTGTCAGAAACAAAAATTGCAGACGACACAATTAATCCGCCCTCAATTGATTTTATTATAACTGTGGCGGAAATTTATGATGGCTTTGATAAAATTAACCACTGATTTTAACCCGCTTTCATGTTTGTATGCAGACAAATTTCGCTAACGCAGTTTCGCAATTACAGTTTTAAATCATACAATTTCAAACAAAACATAACTGGCATTTTTGGCAAGAATGGAAGCGGCAAAACAAATTTATTAGACGCTATTTATTATTTATGTTTTACCAAAAGCAGTTTTACCCGGCCGGATAATCAAAGCGTAAAAGAAGGTGATACAGGTTTTCGCATTGAAGGCAATTTTAAAAAAGATAATGAAGCCAGTAAAGTTGTTTGTGTGTTGCGCGAAACTAACCGCAAAGAGTTTTCAATAAACGATGAACCGTATCAGCGCTTCTCAGAACATATTGGTAAGTTTCCCAGCATCATGATTGCGCCGGATGATGTTTCAATGATTACAGAAGACAGCAAAGAGCGCCGAAAATTTATTGATACTTTACTTTCTCAATTACAGCATGATTATCTTGATCAGCTAATTGCATACAATAAAATTTTACAGCATCGCAATAGCTTTTTAAGGTTTGCAGCTGAACGTAACAATTATGATGAACAATTGGTCGAAGTGTTAAATAAGCAATTGCTGGAAACAGGCAATTTTATTTATGAACGAAGAAGCATTTTTTTAAAAAGTTTTCTACCGCAGGTTTTACAACAATATATTTTGATTGCTGAACAAGATGATAAGCTTGTATTACAATATGAAAGCCAGTTAATCAATCAACCTTTTAAAGAATTACTGATGCAAAATTTACAACGTGATTTATACTTGCAACGTACCGGTTACGGCATTCATAAAGATGATTTATTAATTAAATTATATGAATCAAATTTTAAAAGTATTGCATCTCAGGGCCAGCGTAAAAGTTTATTATTTGCATTCAAGCTTGCCGCATTTGAAACTTTAAAAAGCAACAAAGGCTTTGCACCTATTTTATTATTAGATGATGTGTTTGAAAAACTGGATGAAAACCGCATGCAGAATTTATTGTATTATGTGTGCGTGAAAACAGATGCACAGGTTTTTATAACTGATACGCACAAAGAAAGATTACAACAAGCTTTTAAGAAGATTGGCAAAGATTATGATTTGATTGAACTCTAACTTTGCGATTGATGAAGAGGTTTTTACTGATTTTTACTTTTCACTTTTCACTTTTTACTTCAGCATTTACACAGGAGAAAAAAACCTTAACTCATGCAGATACACTACGCGGCAGTATTACACCAGAACGTGCATGGTGGGATGTTCTGAGATATGATATAACTGTGAAGCCGGATTATAAGACGAAAACAATTATTGGTAAAAACACTGTTTCATTTAAATCTTCTGTAGATGGCAATAAAATAATGCAAATAGATTTACAGCCACCTTTAACAATAGATAGCATTAGCAATGAAAATGGAAAAATTGAGATTAAAAAAATTGATGTAAATGTTTACTATGCTTTTTTGAAAAACATCGAAAGCAAAATGTACATTGATAAAGCAGAAGGCGGTAAAGGATGGATAACGAAAGAAAATTCAATTATCATCTACTATCATGGCGCACCACACGAAGCAGTAAATCCACCTTGGGATAATGGATGGGTCTGGACAAAAGATTCGCTTGGCAGGCCATGGATGAGCGTTGCCTGCCAGGATATTGGGGCAAGCATCTGGTATCCATGTAAAGATCATCAGAGCGATGAACCGGATAACGGCGCATCTTTATCAATCATTGTTCCTGATACATTGATGGCTGTTGGTAATGGCCGCTTAGCATCAACACAAAAAAATAATGATGGTACAACAACTTATAAATGGGAAATAAAAAGCCCAATTAATAATTATGAGATTATACCATACATTGGCAAGTATGTAAATTTCAGTGAAGTTTATAAAGGCGAAAAAGGGAATCTTGATGTTAATTATTGGGTGCTTGATTATAACATAAACAAAGCAAAGGAACACATACAACCTGATGTTGAACGCATGTTAAAAGCATTTGAATACTGGATGGGACCGTATCCTTTTTATGAAGATGGTTATAAAATTATTGATGCTCCTTATTTAGGTATGGAACATCAAAGCGCAATTGCGTACGGCAACAACTACCTTGAGGGTTATCTTAATAATGACCGTTCTGCAACTGGTTGGGGATTAAAATGGGATTTTATTATTGTGCACGAAAGCGGCCATGAATGGTTTGGTAATAATATTACATCAAAAGATATTGCTGATATGTGGATTCATGAAGGTTTTGCAACATACAGCGAAACATTATTTACTGAATTTTACTATGGAAAGGAAGCCGGTAATGAATATAATTTTGGGCAAAGGCATATTATAAAAAATGATGAACCCATTATTGGGATTTATAATGTTAACGATGAAGGAAGTGCTGATGAATATGAAAAGGGAGCTAATATGATAAATATTATCAGGCATGTAATAAATGATGATTCTTTATTCAAAAATATTTTACGTGGCTTAAATAAAACTTTTTATCATCAGACTGTTACAACAAAACAAATAGAAGATTACATTAACAGGCAAGCTAAGATTGATTTTAATAAAGTGTTTGATCAGTATTTACGTACTACACAAATTCCGCAGTTGAGTTATTATTATTCAAAGGATAGTGCAAAAGTTTTTTATAAGTGGGATAGTTGCATTTCAGGGTTTAATATGCAACTGGTTTTATGGCATAATAACAAATGCCTGCGCATTAAACCTACACAACAATGGCAAACATTAAATAAGAGTGCTTTCTTTAATACAGATTGGATCAACAAAAAGTATTACATCAATATAAAAGAAGTAAAAACTATTGCAAGAAATGAATAATCTTGAATTATAAATCGGAATCGGAAATCGCAAATTAAATGGCAGGCATAAGAAAGCAATCTATACAATCAAGCATCATTGTTTACTTCGGTTTTTTGGTAGGTGCTTTCAACATGTATTTGTATTCAAGGCATGGATCTTTTACTACAGACCAGTTTGGTTTAACAAGATTATTTATAGATTTCGCACAAAACATTTTTGCTTTTGCAAGTCTTGGTACCATACCTGTTTTATATAAATTTTATCCGTACTACAAAGACAATTTGCCTGATAAAAAAAACGATTTATTAACCTGGGTATTGATTGCATCTATAGTTGGTTTTGTTATTATAACCCTTACCGGTATTGTGTTTGAGCCATTCGTAACACGAAAGTTTGGTGCACGTTCACCTTTGTTTTTACAGTTCTATTATCTTATTTATCCATTTAGTTTTGGCTATTTATTTTTTGCTGTACTGGAAGGTTATTCCTGGGCTTTGCAGAAAACAGTTGTTACCAATGCGCTTAAAGAAACTATAATAAGAATTATCACCACTGCATTCATTTTGCTATATTATTTTAAGCTGATAAACTTTACGCAGTTCATGTATTTATTCTCAGCGTTATACCTAATAATTGCATGCATGCTGGTCGTTTATTTAGGGCGGCTGCATCAATTCAACATAACATTTACTGTAAGCCGTGTTACAAAAAAGTTTATAAGAAAAATGATAGGCCTGCAGTTTTTTGTTTTTGGTGGCATCTGTTTAAATGCTGTTGCAATAACTATCAGCGGAATTTTAATTGCCAGCAAAATTGGGCTAACAGCAACAGCTGTGTATAGCCTGGCTGCTTATGTAGCTAATCTTATAGAAATTCCGCAGCGCAGTCTTACATCTATTTCAACCGGCGTTTTATCAAGAGCCTGGAAGGATAAAAATTATGCGCAAATAAATAATGTATATCATCGTTCAAGCATAAATATGTTATTGCTTTCACTGTTTATTTTTGGTAATGTATGGCTGAATGTATCGCAAGGCATCACCATTCTGAATATTCAAAACCAATACGCTGCAGGTCTTGGCATTGTATTTATATTAGGAATTGCAAAAATTATTGATGCAGGCACAGGCGTAAATTCTGTCATTATTTTCACATCAACTTTATGGAAGTTTGAGTTTTACAGCAGCCTGATTTTATTAAGCCTGCGCATACCGTTAGCCTACATTTTAATTCAGCGTTATGGTATTATCGGCCCGGCTTATGCAGAGCTTATGTCGCAAATAGTTTACAATTTTATACGGTATGAATTTTTACGCCGCAAGTTTAATATGCAACCATTCAACATGGAAACATTGTATGCAGTTTTAATTGGTGTTGCTGCTATTGCTGCCAGCTACTTTTTATTTTTAAATGTGGAAGGATGGCTCGGTATTATCATTCGCTCTCTTTTATTTTCAGGTATTTTGATCAGCGGTATGTTTTTATTAAAGCTCACACCTGATGCCATGCAATTAGTTGGCGTAGCCAAAACACGCATACAGGATTGGAAGAAATAATTTCTTTCACTTTATACAGGCAACACAGCATTAACCATTACAGGCAGAAG
>CAHJWK010000118.1 GCA_903642275.1 Chitinophagaceae bacterium | reverse complement strand
CCAAGAAATAAATCGCGTGGACAATCTGTATGCCATCCCATTTTACTGAAGGTGCCATCCGGAACTCTAACATAATGATTAAGCACCAAACCATCTTTTTCATTTTCGCCTATTCTCCCTTCATACGGCTGTAGCAACGGCAGTAAAGCCAGTAAGTGCGGATCATTTAATAAATCATGCAGCAGCGGACTGAACTGTGACAGAAAACAAGAGCGTTGAATAAGCTTATTACCATATTCATCAATACCAAATTTTAAGAGTGTTCCATTAACTTTTATGCGACCTTCTTCAATCCATTCCTTATCTATGCGATCAGTTTCCCCGATGATATCTGTAACGGTTCCCTTGTCTAAAAAATTCGGAAAACGTATGATACCGTTCTTGTCAAAAAAATTAAATTGTTCTGCTGTTAATTCATTTCCTAAAATAAAATCAGGGCTACTTAGTATTGCCATATTTATTATCAATTAGATTACGTAAGCTTAAGTTTATGCTTTGTGCATTCTTTGTTAGCTTGACGTATTAAAATAATTTATTGAATTTAGCTTCCCATTCACGATGGTTGCCTACTGCTTCTTTCACGTGTGAAGAGCCGATGATTAAATCAATAATGCCTTTATTAATTTTTGCGAAAGGTTTTTTAAATGGCCTTATAACATCAATCAGTAAAACAACACGAATGTCATTAGAATCATTCCACACTTCATGCATATAAGTATCATCAAATACAAAGGCTTTTCCTTCCTGCCAATGTAAGGTTTGTTTATCCAGCTGCATACGGCATTGATCACCTGCACCAGGAATTACAAGACCAAGATGAGAACGTATAATGCCTTTAAATAAACCCTTGTGTGCAGGTATATGCTTTTGGGGATGGAGGATAGAGAAAAAAGCTGTGAGTAAGCCTGGTATCTGTTCTAACGTAGATGTTGTAACCGGGCATTTCGCACAATTTTCTGTTGCCTTTTTACCGAAGCCGTAAAAAAAATATGTTTTCCATTTGTTATCCGTAGTAATTGAGTGTTGCTCCATTTGTATGTCCTGCAAATTGGGTAGCGCATCACCGTATAAAAGAATTTTATTAAGCTCTTCTTTTATTTGTACTGCATTTTCTTCAAGCAAATGCGTCCAGGAAAATTGCGCGTTAGAAAATACAGGCTTATTGCCAACGGTTGAAAATGGTGCTATTGCTTTACCAACGCCAAGTAATAATGGCCTGAAAACATAACGTTTTACAGCTTCCCTCGTTTTAAATAAATAGTGTTTGCTAGTGATTGTTAGATTTGAATATAACCCAATCAACCTTAGATTTTGACTGTTTAAGTGATGCAAAAGCATTTGTAAAATTAAGGTTATGCAAATGTAAATTCTAGATTAATTATAATCTTTTATAATTTATAATTTTTTTAGCAACCAGTTATTGTATCACTGGTTGGTTAAATAATAAGACGAAAGAAAATTTAATAATATTATTAGCTGAAGCGAATATTTTTTTTAGCAATATACCTGCCGAAAATAAAACAGGCATAAGTAAAAAAAGGTGCGGTAATAACATCAATAGTATAATGAACATGTTGAAGTAATACTAATATAGTTACAGTAATTGTTGATACTGTTGCTAATAGTTTATCTGACCTTTTGGTGAAGCATAATAGCATTAAGAACTGCGTACCTGCATGCCCTGAATAAAACAGATCTTTTGTTATAAAAGATTGTCCATAGAAAATACCGGTTAGCGGATCAGCAAGCGGAATAAGATGTTGAGGCGCATTTAAAGGAACAATACTTATTGTAATAATGCGTGAAACGGTGAATACAAAAAAAGAAAAAAGAAATGTGATACATATCTCAGGTTGTTGCATTGCACGCGTAAACATTAATAAACCCATGGACCAGATGATAATAAAAATATATAATGAAACATTAACTGGTTTGATGTAATTTAATAACACGTCATGCAACTGTATGCCGTTTCTTTTTTCTATATGCTGAAAAAAAGCCGGTAGTAAAATGAGCACAGAAAAATTTAATATGGCAGCAGTAAATATTTTATACCTGAATTTTTTTTGAGCCCATACATACTTCCATAAATTTATACTGCTCATAAATACTATACAGTTTGCCAACTTATACTATTGCATTAAGGCTGTATAAGATCAAAACAATCATTTATAATCTTAATTTTAAATTCAGCAGCGGTTTCATACGGGTCTCCATCAATATGTAAAGGTGCACGTTCTATATTCTTGATGGTAAGTGCTTTGGTTTGAAAATACACCACTTTTTTATTAGGTATATCTTCTGCAAACTGATGCAGCTTATTATTACCTTTTACTTGTTTTAACACAGCTAACGGCAATTTTGCTTTATGCATTTTTGGAACAATCACAACATCAAGTAATCCGTCATTCAGCTTTGCCTTCGGTGCAATAGTTACATTATTGCCGAACTGGTTGCTGTTTGCAATACTAATAAAATAGGCTTCTGTTTCAAAAGAAAAATTATCTATAAAAATTTCGAATTTATAAGTGCCGGCTTTAAAAAATTGCAGTACACTATGTTTTGTATAAGTCATCAAACCACGGGTTTGCTGCTGCGCAAATATTTGCGCAACTGTTGCATCAAAACCAAGACCGCTTAACATACAAGCGTAATAGTCATTAACTAAAAATGCATCTGTTTTTTTTGTATGTTGATTAAAAATCAGTTGTAATGCGCGGTCGGTGTTTTTAGGTATAGCTGCGGTATAAGCAAGTCCATTGCCACTACCGGCAGGTATAATACCAAATCTTACATTATAACCACGCAGTGCTCCTGTAACCTGGTTCATAGTTCCGTCTCCGCCCACGATAACTACATCCGTAATTTTTTCCTGCTTTATTTTTTCTTTTAAGGCTTCATAATCTCCTTTAATGTCAGCAAGCATAAATTCATAACATAGGTTGTTTGCCTGCGTGGCTATTTCTATTTTTTTAAGAAGTGTGTTTTTCGCTTTACTACCTGAGATGGGATTAATAACATAAATTATTTTGCGCATTATAATTCATTAAAACACATAACTAACCACTATAAATAGTATTATTTGCCTGATGACTAATGCACATGAATTTATAATAAACTGGCATCAGCCTGGTAAGAACCGTTTACGTTAACCGTAATATAACTGTCTAAGGCAACATCATGTTTTTTTGCAACTTCTATAATATCGGCAATTGCCTGCTGCTGGCTGGTATTATCTTTTACAAGACAATTGTGTGGCAGGCGTGATTTTGTTGTATGCGCTGCGCTTGCATATCCTTTTGCATGCATTGCTGATTTTATTTTATCATGTATTTCCGTATTATAATTATTTGTAATAACGGTAGAACCAGCATATTCCTGTACATTAGTTAAAACGCTGGCTGGTATTTTAAGATCATAAATTAAAAGAACAAACGTCATGGCAAAAGATTTGATTATGCAGTTGTAACGTGCATAGTTACACCAAATTTATATTTTAATACTTTTATCCATTGCAAAAAATTATGAATAAAAATAAAAAAATTATAGAAGTACTCTCGCTTAAGGTGTTGCTTATAAGTGCAATATTTATTCTTGCTATATTCATGTTTGCAATGCTTGCAGAAGGTGTACTGCAGGGTAAACAACGTGCAATTGATAATAACATTTTTTTATTCTTCGATTCCATTACAACGCCTGCCCTGGTAAAGGCTATGGAAGTGTTTAGCTTCTTTGGTTCAATTCAGTTTATGGTGCCTGCATACCTAGTTTTAATTGCTTCTTTTTTTATAAAAAGAAAATTCAGGAATGGTATTGATGTGGCAATCATTGGTGCAAGCAGCACAGCTATGATATTTGGACTGAAAATTTTCTTTCACCGGCAACGTCCTAACCTTCCAATTCTTAATGGGCTTCATACATTTAGTTTTCCCAGTGGTCATGCGCTTTCTTCATTTATTCTATGCAGCTTATTAATTTTTATTATTCACAGGCGTAAATGGAAGAAGATTTATAAATGGATTGCGACTATTTTTCTTTCACTGGTTTCAATTACAATTGGTATAAGCAGGATAATTTTAAGAATGCATTATCCAACTGATGTGATTGCTTCTTTATGTCTTGGTATTGTTTGGGTAATTATTTCTTTATGGATATTTAAAAAGATAAACAGGCAATACATGGTAAGTAATAATCTCTCATCAGCGAATGCAGAGGCTGTTACATCATAACAAACATTCTGTAATTGATACAAACCATTTGTTCAAATATGTTATGATAGTTTGAAATCAATTTTGAATTTTTCAAACATAACTCTGTATAAACGATTTTATTTCTTCTACAGATTTATCAGTGGCATCGCCCTTAATAAATAACTTTTGAAAAGCCGCACTCGTAGCAAAATTGATAACCTGCTGATAAGGCAAATGATTATAAATGCCATAAATTAAACCAGCCATAAAGCAATCGCCGCTGCCAACTTTGTCAATTACCTTATCGGTTTTATAAGTTGATGAACTATAAAAATTATTGTTGGCAAAAACTGTAGCATAATATTCTATAGTTTGTTTATCAAAACGAAAAGTGTTGGCAACAACTTTACATTTTTTAAAACGTTTAATTATTTCTTCCGATGTTTTTTTGGACTGTTGCAGGTAATTCTCTTTTGTATTGATTGTATGAATGTTTTCATGCACTTTAATATCAAGCATCGTTTCTGCTGACCATACATTTCCCATGATTAAATCACAATGTTGCATAAGCTGCGGCATTATTTCATTAGGCATTTTGCCATATTGCCACAGTTTCGGGCGATAATTAAGATCTGCTGAAATAAAAATATTTTTTTCCAAACAAGCCTGTAACGCTTCCCCGCAAACCAACGCAGCAGTTTCGCTTAATGCAGGTGCAATCGCACTAAAATGAAACCATCGTATTCCGTTTAATGTCTTATCCCAGTTTATCATCCCCGGTTGCAATGTTGAAAAAGATGAATCACGGCGATCATAAATTACTTCAGTATGTTGAATATCTTTTCCTTTCAGCAAATAATACACACCAAGTTTATCACCATTATAAATAATGCTTGAAGTATTAATATTTTGTTCATTAATCTTTTTTATAAGTTGAATTGATAAAAAATTTTCTGGCAATGCCGTGCAATAACTTACAGGCACCCTCCATTTGGCTAATGCAAATGCAACATTCATTTCTGAGCCACCGGGATAAATATCAAGCGTGTTTTTTGCAAGCCATTCTGCAGTATCATCCGGCGCAAATCTTAACAATAATTCACCAAAACATAATACCATTGTAAAAACTTTTCAATTTTAATTGTCAAACAATTATGAAACAACTTTTCAGTCTTGCAAATAAAGTAATAATTATTACAGGTGCAACAGGTGTGTTAGGCGAATCATTTATACAGGCTGTAACAGATATGGACGCAAAAGTTGTGTTAATAGGAAGAAATGAAACAGTTGGCAATGAACGTGCTAATCAGTTACAGCAAAAAAATAAAGAAGCAATTTTTATTAAAGCCGATGTTTTAAATAAAGAAAATTTATTGCAGGCAAGAGAAATTATCCTGAAAAAATTTAACCGTATTGATGGTTTGGTGAATGCGGCCGGCGGCAACGTGCCTGAAGGGATTATTAAACCAGGTGATGATATTTTTAATATTAACATGGATGGAATGCGTAAAGCCTTTGATTTAAATTTATTTGGTTCCATGTTACCTGTTTCTGTTTTTGGTGAAGTGTTGCAGCAATCTGGTAATGCAAGCATTGTAAACATTTCTTCAATGACTGCGCAAACAATTATCACAAGAGTTTTAGGCTATTCAATGGCAAAAGCAGCTATTGATAATTATACAAAGTGGATGAGTGTTGAAACGGCGAATCGTTTTGGCGAAAGCATTCGTGTAAACGCTATTGCACCAGGATTTTTTATTACTAATCAAAACAGGCAATTACTTACAAATGAAGATGGAAGTTATACAGAAAGGGGAGAAGCTGTAATAAGAAATACGCCGTTTAAAAGATTTGGTAAGCCTGAAGAATTAAGTGGTGCATTAATCTGGTTATTAAGCGATGCGTCAAAATTTGTGACCGGAGAAGTAATTTGTATTGATGGTGGCTTTCATATAAATTCAGGTGTGTGATTAATTACTAAGAAGTATAATAATTGTATGCAGCTAAAACAAACATGGCGTTGGTTTGGTCCAGATGATCCTGTTACGTTGCAGGATGTTTTACAAACCGGCGCATCGGGTATTGTAACGGCATTACATCATATTCCACATGGGGAAGTTTGGAGTATTAAAGAAATAAAAAAGCAAAAAAGTGTTATAGAAAAAACCAGTTTAACATGGGATGTTGTTGAAAGTATTCCTGTGCATGAATCAATAAAAACGCAAACAAAAAATTATAAACAGCACATTGAAAATTACAGGCAAACACTGCTTAACCTGGCTGCCTGCAACATTAAGATTATTACGTACAACTTCATGCCTGTAACAGATTGGACACGTACAAATCTTAATTATGTAATGCCTGATGGTTCGCATGCCTTATACTTTGACCGGGCTGATCTAGCATTATTCGATATACATATCTTAAAAAGAAAAAACGCACGGGATAGTTACAGCGATGCAATTATTGGCGAAGCAAAAAAAAGATACAAAGCTTATTCATCATCACGGTTAGATAAACTTTCATCCGTTGTCTTATCTGGAATTCCCGGTGAAAAAAAATTGAATGTAAAAAAGATGAAGCAGCAGCTTGATAATTATAAAGAGATTACTCATTCAGTCTTAAAAGAACACTTTAAATATTTTCTGGAACAAATTATTCCTGTTTGTGAAGAACATAGTATAAAGCTTGCCTTGCATCCTGACGATCCGCCATTTGATATTTTTGGATTGCCAAGAATTGTTTCAACAATAAAAGATGTTGAATATATTTTATCATCAGTTAACAATAAAGCCAACGGTTTTTGTTTTTGTGCAGGTTCATTTGGCGCATCAGCAAATAATAATTTAATTGAAATTATTAAGCTGATTGATAACAGGATTTATTTCGTGCACCTGCGCAATACAAAAAGAGATGAACAGGGAAACTTTTATGAAGCAGATCATTTAAATGGTGATACAGATATGTATGCAGTGATGAAAGAAATTTTATCCATTCAGCAAACGCTAAATATACCAATTCCTTTTCGACCGGATCATGGTCATGCAATGCTGGATGACATGAATAAAAAAAATAATCCGGGTTATTCATGTATTGGCAGAATGCGCGGTTTGGCAGAGTTGCGTGGCCTGATGTTAGGAATAAGCCGCAGTAATGATTGGAATTGAAGTTTGCGATCAGCCAATGTTTATTATTGCAAGCTGCAGTTATCTTGTTGGGTTGATTGTTATACATCTTATAATGCCGCAGTTTAAACTGATTGAGATGAGGTAAGAATGAACCTAATTAGAACGCAGGTGAGCATTAGTAATAAACATCAGCAATAAAACATTAATTTAGCTTCGGTTATCGGCTGATAGCCTGTCCTCATAAAAACGGGAGCACTATTATCCCGCCTGCAAGTAATACCGAACGTTAGCTGTAATGCTAAATGAACATTTCATATGTTTACACTTAATCCAAATGACAAAGATTTTTTAGACACGCTTGACTTCTTATTAAAACTTGTAGGTGGTGCAGGTGGACTATTATTATTTTTTATTGGTATTAGACGTTACATTAAAGAACAAACTTGGAAAAAAAATGAATTTGTTGCTAACGAAATCAAATTGTTTGCATCTGATAGTATGGTAAGAAACGCTATGTATATTTTAGATTGGGGAGCAAGATATATTCAGCTTTTTCCTGACAAACAAAATTATGATGACAGATTTGCAAAAGTTGACAGGCCAATTTTAAAAAAGGCTTTGCAATTTCATAGCTTACGAATATTAGAAAAAGGAAACGAACGGTTCACAAGAACTGAAATAACTATTAGAGATACTTTTGATCATTTCCTTTCTTATTTTGAAAGATATTATCAATTTATAGAAGCCGGACTTTTATCAGAAAAGGACTTAAAGCCTTACCTTAATTATTGGATTGAAACACTTTCAACTGATATGGAAGAAGATGTAAGAAATGTTATCTATCATTATATAAATTCTTATGGCTTTAGCGGAACTCAACAACTTTTCAAAAGATTTGGTAAAGACATCAGCCCAAAAACAGATATAAATACTACAGCTTGACATTAATATCGAAAAGCACTACCAATACAAATATTGCTGCAAGTGGTGGTGGCACCGAGTTAACAGCGGTAAATAATCATCAGCAATAAAATATTAATTAGCTTAGATAAAGAGCTTAAACAACCTATTGCCAGGCTGCAAGCAATACGCCTTTGTTAACAGCAAGTGGCTGTGCAGGTTTAAACATCTAATGCAACTTTTATCCGTCAAAAAAAGAAAAATTATCTTTAACTAAAAGATTGCGACAATGATTGGAAAACAACGGAAATTTTAAATATTAAAGTATGTCAATTTCAGAATTTATATCAACTCAGCCAGAAGATAGACAGGAATTATTATTTCAACTTCATGAAGTTATAATCCAACAAGATAAAACTGTTACACCGGTAATTGCACCAATGATGGGAAAAGAGATGATTATTTATAATGCGCCGGAAAGTTTTAAGTATGCGCTTGCCAGCGTAAGAAAACACATGTCATTGCATATATTACCAATGTATGTTTCACCTGTTTTATACGAAAAATATAAAGCGTTGTTGAAAGAAGCAAATTTTCAAAAAGGTTGTATCAATTTCAAAAGCAAAGATGAAATGCCGCTAAAAATTATAAAAGAACTAATTGCTGATTGTTCTAAAATTGACCTTCGTGCTATAAGAGAAAACCAGCTTAAATCTAAATCAAAAAACACTTGAATAATAGCCTGCAGTTAACATGAGTATTAAACACAGCGCAACATTAACATTAAGATTACCTGGTTTAATAGTTTAAAGTATAAACTCATTCCAACTCAAAACTTACCGCTTTTACATTTCTTGAATTAGTACCTGTCATCACTTCGAACGCACACAGCTTTGCAACAGGATTAAGGTCTTTATTATAAAACATTAATTTAGCTTTGATATTGCTAACACATTTTTGATAATATTTTAATTCTCACTAACCAGCTTAGTTGCTTCACTATATAAAATTATCAGTGTGTATGTTAAAAAGTAATTTGAAACTAACGCATTTTGTTTTATTAATAAGCTTGCTTAATTTTTTATTCTTTCACCTTCCTTTTTACAGTTTTGTTTTTAAAAGCGTTGATTATAAAAGTTTGAACGGCATTGTTATTATTGCCAGTTTAATTATTCTAATGCTGGTTGCAAATGCTTTTGCTTTTTACCTGGTCTTTTTTCTGTCGCGTTATGTTGGAAAATTTTTATTGGTGTTATTTTTTATCATCAACGCAGGTGCAGTGTACTTTATTAATACTTACAGTGTTATAATAGACGAAAGCATGATTGGTAATGTACTCAATACCGATTACCAGGAGGCCGGTAGTTTTTTTTCTATAAAACTTATTCTTTACATAGTTCTATTGGGTGTTATCCCCGCCATATACATCATTAAAGTAAAACTTATAAAAGAAACATTCAAACGGTTTTTAATTACTGCTTCGCTTGCCCTTCTATTTATGTTAGTCATGGTATTTGTAAATGCAAGCAATTGGTTGTGGATAGATAAACATTCAAAAGTATTAGGCGGCCTTGCAATGCCCTGGTCTTATACCGTAAACATTTCTCTTTTTTATATTCACAGGCACCAAAAAAATGAAAAAGAGATTTTATTACCAAATGCTGTGATAAAAGACAGCACAAAATCTGTTGTGGTTTTAGTGATAGGAGAATCTGCAAGAAGCCAAAATTTTTCTTTGTATGGATATGATAAAAACACGAATCCATTGCTTTCCAAAATACCTGGTGTAGTTCATTATAATGCTACATCATGTGGTACATATACTACCGCAGGTGTAAAATGTATTTTAGAACCCACCCATAGTGATAAGTTATATGAAATTTTGCCCAATTATTTATATAGAAATAACGTAGAGGTTATCTGGAGAACCACCAACTGGGGACAACCGCCACTGCACATAAAAAATTTCCAGGACAAGGATTCTTTAAGAGCAAATTGTAAAGGCGAAGATTGCGATTACGATGAAGTGCTTTTAACCGGGCTGAAAGAACAAATATTAGCCAGTACAAAAAATAAAATACTGATAGTGTTGCACACAAGTACCAGCCACGGGCCTACGTATAGTAAGAAATATTCACCGCAGTTTGAGACTTTTAAACCCGTTTGCAATAGTGTTGAATTAGGAAAGTGTTCTCATACAGAGCTGATTAATGCTTATGACAATACTATCGTTTATACTGATTATGTTTTGTCTAAGGTAATTGATGATTTAAAACAATTAAAACAATATAACAGTGCCATGATTTTTGTTTCAGACCATGGAGAATCTTTAGGAGAAAAAAATCTGTATATGCATGGCTTACCTTTAAGTATAGCACCCAAAGAGCAATATGATATTCCTTTTATTGTTTGGGTATCTGATGGTTCAAAACAACTTAAGCCTGAAACATCAGTAACTCAAAACTTTGTGTTTCACAGTGTTTTAAATTTTTTAAACATACAAAGCCCTGTTTATAATGAAAAAATGAATATTTTTAAATAACATAAAACAGGTAAAATAGGTTCTCTATTTACTCCTTTAATATCGTTGCTGGCCTGTAATTATACAATATTCATAGTTATCGTAGCCCGGGCATTTTTTTATATAAGTATTAATAATTTTTATACAAGTACCGGCAATCGCTGACCAGGTATGAGCAATCTTTATATAAGTATGATCAATCGTTATACAAGTACGGGCTATCTTTAATTAACGACGAACAATTTCTTGCTTACGATGAGTATTTTCTTATCTTCTATGAATAATTTCCTGACAACTATGAGCCATTTATTGCCTTCTATGCACATTTGTTTGCCAACAATGAACAATTGTTTGCCTTCAATGAATGATTGTTTGCCAACAATGAACAGTTGTTTGGCAACAATACACCATTGTTTGCCTTCAATGGACATTTGTTTGGCAACAATGAACGATTGTTTGGCAACAATGAACGATTGTTTGGCAACTGCGGGTTGCATTCAGGCTTTTTTAGCGCGTAGTTTGGCAGGCGTAGGTTGGTTTTGATGATTTTAATGATTGAAGAAGTTGTGTTGTCGCAATAAAAATTTTAGGCAAAAACACGTTAATTGATTGAAAATGAACCAATCTATATTTTTTAAAAGAAGTGATGCGAAATGAACCAACGGCTTTATTTTAGACTTACTTGATGAAGATACTATTCCCTCTTATAGCGATGCAGTATTGATAATTGCAATTTCAAGCCGCCATGAAACAATTTGCAAGTGTTTATTATGAACGTACAGAAGTGTATGGTAAGCTTAGATGGTTCATACAAGAAAATCCTGGAACACATTACGATTACGGCAAATGATTCCGCCATCATTGGTGTTCCTCACCACGGCAAATAATTTGTAAAGTTTGTTGCAAAAGAATATCAACAAAAATAAAATTTTAAGAGATGTCTCGTACACTCGACATGACGTTCAGGAAATAAAGTTTAAAGCATAGAGCGTCATTTCGACGATAGGAGAAATCCCCTGAAGTTTATACAATAAAATTAGTTGTATAAATTATAGTCAATTAGATATTTAAGAATATGCTACTTCAACTCAAAGCTTACTGCTTTTACATCTCTTGAATTGGTACCTGCCATCACTTCAAACACACCCGGCTCGGCAACAAGGTTAAGGTCTTTGTTATAAAACATTAAATCGCTGTGGTTAATATTAAATACAACGTCTTTGCTTTCACCTTTCTTCAAAAATATCTTTTGAAAACCTTTTAATTGTTTAACGGCAGGCGTAATGCTGGCAACTTTATCATGCAGGTATAGCTGCACTACTTCTTCACCATCATAATTGCCGGTGTTTGTAACAGTAACGGCGG
>CAHJWK010000117.1 GCA_903642275.1 Chitinophagaceae bacterium | reverse complement strand
TAATGTGCCTGCCGGTGATACAATTATAAACCTGGCTGATTACGGAAGCAAGCAATTGTATTACGATGTGCTGCGACAAACATATAATGGCAACCGCGAAGCACTGATGGCTGACTTTCCAATTCTTGTTCACCCTTATGATAAAACGGATAATTATATAAAGCGGTGTGTAGGTGTGGCCGGTGATGTGATACAGTTAAAGCAAGGCATTTTGTTTGTAAATAATCAGCCAGGGTATGTATCTCCATCATCTCAGATAGAGTATTTTGTTAAAACAAATGGCACTATGTTTACTGAAGATTTTTTAAAAGATAGTTTAGATGTTGATGTGAACAATACAGACCAGATAAATGCAGTTACTTCAGATAAAAACGAACTTGTAATAAATCTTACACCAGGTAAAGCGCAATTATTAAAACGACAACCTAATGTGAAATCAGTTGAAATTGCTCCATTAGATGTAAGAGGCCAAACCTTTCCTTTTGATGATGTAAATTTTCCATGGACGCCGGATAATTTTGGTCCTTTGCACATTCCAAAGAAAGGTGAAACGGTAACATTATCTCCGCAAAACATGGCTTTATATCGCAGGGTTATTACAACGTACGAACATAATAACTTAGTAGAAAACAACGGCACTTATACCATTAATGGCAAGCAAACAAACACCTATACCTTTAAATACAATTATTATTGGATGATGGGTGATAACCGCCACCGCAGCCAGGATGCACGTTTCTGGGGTTTTGTTCCTGAAACACATGTAGTTGGCAAAGCATCTTTAATTTGGTTTAGTTATGATAAAGGTCCGAGGTGGAACCGGTTGTTTAAGGCAATACAATAATTAACACCAGACACAGTATTGTTGAAAGCTTCTCTATTAGTTTTAAACTGATGCGTTTACTTTTTCCTGTAATTTTTATAATTGCATGTGCAGCGTGTAACAAGCCGCAAGGCTTTGATTACCGTGGTATGCAAAATTTAAAAATTGACAGTGTTGGCTTAACAAAAAGTAAGATAAGCCTTGAATTACTTTATTTTAATCCGAATAATTTTGGCGCTGAACTTAAAAACGTTAACTGCAATGTTTACATCAACCATAATTATCTTGGCAATTATGTGCTTGATACGTTAATGCTTATTCCAAAACGCAGTGAGTTTATAATTCCATCAAGTATGCAGGTTGATATGAAAAATATTTATAAAAATGCCTTCAATTCACTTTTATCAAAGCAGGTGTTGGTTGAATTGAAAGGAACTACAAGAGTTGGTAAAGGAGGAATTTTTATTACATTTCCGTTTAACTATTCTGCTATGGAAACATTCAGCATGTTCTGATTATTTTTTAAAGATTGCAAGCGCAAGCAATAACCATCCGCCAATAAAACATAATCCGCCGAAAGGCGTAATTGCACCAAGCCAGTTCATCTGCTGATTATTTATACCTTTAAAATAAGTAAGGATATATAATGAGCCGCAAAAAAGAATAATGCCGATAATAAATAATCTTCCACTCCACAGCATTAAGTAATTTGAAAAATATTGTGATAATAATCCAACAATAAATAACGCAAAAACATGATAAAACTGGTAACGCACAGAGGTTTCAAAAATTTCTAATGTGTCAGTTGAAATTTTGCTTTTTAAAGCATGTGCGCCAAACGCGCCAAGTATAACTGACAATGCACCAAGCAACGCTGCTGTTATTAAAAATGATTTATTCATATAAAGAAAATATTTTTAAAAATGATGTTTTATTTATTTCCTTTTCTTTTAAATGATGTTTAGCTCGTGAATAAAAGTTACTGCGCTTATCCCGCATATCTTTTAAAAAAGAAAGCATTTTATCATCAGGAATATTTGCAATCAAAGGACGATGTGATTTTTCTTTTATCAAACGTTGTTTAATTGTTTCTAAAGCTTCGTCAATCCAGATGGTAATACCGTTTGCATTCATCCAATCCATATTATCATTAAAACAAGGTGTGCCTCCTCCTACTGAAAGCATGAAAGGTTCTTTATCGGAAAAGCTTTTTAAAATAAATGATTCTTTATTTCTAAAGTATGCTTCACCATTGTCTTTAAAAACATCAGCAATGGTTTTTTGTTCAGCCTTTTCAATTTCATCATCCAAATGATAAACAGGAATATTCAAATGATTACTTAAATAATCAGCCCAATAATTTTTACCGCTGCCCATTAAACCAAGAAGAAAAAATTTCACGGCAGCAATTTAGCAATAGATTGCTGACAATGATTCCGTTCCACCGTTGTTATTGGTTTATAATTTTATCTAATGGAGTTTATAATACTTGAAACATTCGATAATATATAGATGCAAATCTTATGCTTGGTAGGTTAGAAGAAGCCGGTATTAATTGCTGGCTTAAAGATGAACAAACTGTCGCACTTAATCCAATACTTAGTTATGCAATTGGAGGTATAAAATTAATGGTTGATAAAGATGATGCTGAAAAATCATTAGAAATCTTAAATGCTTTAAAAGAAATAAGAAGAAAGAATTTTGCCTGTCCTTTTTGCAACAGCCACAATATAGAATACATAACAACCAACAGAAAGCCTGGCAATATATTGAGTTCTATATTTACATGGATACTTGGAAGTTATGCTATTGGCATAAAACAGGTATGGCATTGTTTTGATTGCAGCAAAGAATTCGATAATCCCGTTGAATTAAATTCTGAGCAACTTTATTCAGAAGAATTTTAGAACGTTTATTTAAACGCATTAAACCCCGTAACATCCATACCTGTTATCAGTAAATGTACATCATGCGTGCCTTCATAGGTAAGTACGCTTTCAAGATTCATCATGTGGCGCATAATGCTGTACTCGCCTGTTATGCCCATGCCACCAAGCATAGCACGGGCATCCCTTGCAATATTTGTAGCAATCTCACAGCTGTTACGTTTTGCCATACTCACCTGTGCCGGTGTTGCCCTGCCTTCATTCATCAGTACACCTAAACGCCATACGAGCAATTGAGCTTTCGTTATTTCGGTTATCATTTCCGCCAACTTTTTTTGTTGTAACTGAAATGCACCAATTGGTTTATCAAACTGTATTCTTTCTTTACTATAACGCAATGCTGTATCATAACAATCCATTGCTGCACCTAAAGCGCCCCATGCAATGCCATAACGTGCTTTGGTTAAGCAACCTAATGGTCCTTTCAAGCCTTTTACATTTAAAATATTTTCCTTCGGAACTTTTACATCATGAAATGCAAGTTCACCGGTTGAACTTGCACGCAAACTCCATTTACCATGTGTTGCCGGTGTTGAAAAACCTTCCATGCCACGCTCAACAATCAAACCCGTTATTTCACCTTGTTCATCTTTTGCCCACACCACTGCAACCTGAGCAAAAGGTGCATTACTGATCCACATTTTTGCTCCATTCAATATAACATGATCGCCATCCTCTTTAAAGTTGGTCATCATGCCGGAAGGATTGCTGCCATGATCAGGTTCAGTTAATCCAAAGCAACCAAGCCATTCGCCGCTTGCCAGCTTGGGCAAATATTTTTTGCGCTGCTCTTCATTGCCGTAAGCATAAATAGGAAACATCACCAAACTGCCTTGTACACTCGCTGTTGAACGCACACCGCTATCACCACGTTCCAGTTCCTGCATCATCAATCCATAACTTATATAATCCAAGCCGCCACCACCATATTCATGTGGAATAGTTGGACCAAAACAACCTAATTCGCCTAATTGCTTAACTATAAATTCAGGGAACTCGGCTCGTTGTGCATAGTCTTCAATGATTGGAGAAATTTCTTTTTTTACATAACTGCGCACTGTTTCCCGAACAAGCTTTTGTTCTTCTGTAAGCAGCTCATCTACTAAAAAATAATCAGGCGATTGAAACAAATCTGTTCTGGAAGCCATCGTTTAAATTTATACGTTTAATTTAAGAACGCACAAATGTAAGCGATATACTTTGCTGAGTTTATTGCAAAAGAATTACACAGGCTTATTATCAGCAATAATTTTATTCAGGTAATCATATGTTATAGGTTTGGCAATGTAACCGTGTACCAGCTTGTATGTTTTTGCCTTGTCTTCATCTTCTTTTGAAATGCTTGATGAAACCATATATACAGGCGTGTTTATATTTGAAGCTATAGCCCAATTTTGAAACCATTCAATAAATTCCCAACCCGTCATTACATGCATGTTTATATCAAGAAAAATAATATCAGGCAAAATATCTTTATTAGCAATCAGATAATCTTTTGCCTGCTTACCGTTTGAGCATGCAATAACATCATTACAAAAATTGCAAATCTTCATAGTTCGCGTATAAATAGTGATAGTTATTACATCATCATCTATGTACAAAACTTTTTTAAATGCAGTCATGGTATTTATTTTTCTTCAACAGCAACCAAGTCGTTCATATTTACATTCATCGGCAATGCACCAATTTGTACAATGGCTCGTTTGCCACGAATTTCTTTAACTTTTCCAACCTGGTGATTCTTTTTCATTTTTACGTTTGTACCTATTTCAATGGGTGCTGTTAACTCCCTGTATTTTGATTCTACTTTTTTAGCAAGCTTATTTGTAATGTGCTGGTCTTTCCGTTTAAATAAAAGCTCTTGCATTTGTTTAATCACATCATTTTTATTGTCTGACTTTTTCCATTCCAGCACAATTTGTTTCATCTTGCGCTCCATATCTTTTAGGTAAGCCAGTCTTTCTTCTGTAAATTTATTATGATGTTTTAAAGCTTCAATATGTTGCCTGTGTTTTTCTTTATCCAAATCAGTTAATAATTGCTTTTTCAGGGTTTCGTTTTCCGCTATAATTTTTTTAAGTTCCTGTTTTTCTTTATTTAAAACATGAAGGTCCTGTTCTGTCCGGTTTAAAAGTTTATCCAATTGAAAATGGTTTTCATCAACCAGTTTCTTCGCGTTGCTGATAAGATGTTTTGGCAAGCCGATGCGTTCTGCAATAGCAAATGTATAAGAGCTTCCGGGTTTGCCTGCATTTAGTTTATATAGCGGTAAAAGATTTATCTCATCAAACATCATTGAACCATTAAGTATGCCCGGCGTATGATTTGCCATTAGTTTCAGGTTAAGATAATGCGTAGTTACAACTCCAAAAGCGTGGCGGTAATTCAGTTCATTCAAAATAACTTCAGCAAATGCGCCACCTAGATTCGGATCTGTTCCGCTGCCTAATTCATCTATTAAAAATAACGTTTTCCCATTTGCATTTTCAATAAAATATTTCATGTGCTGCAAATGCGCAGAATAGGTACTTAAGTCAAACTCTATGCTTTGTGTATCACCAATATGAATGAAAAGTTGTTTGAAGATTCCCAATTCTGAATCAGGATGCACAGGCACCAGCAAACCGCTTTGTATCATTAACTGATTTAAACCAATGGTTTTCATGGTAACCGTTTTGCCACCGGCATTTGGCCCGCTGATAATTAAAACCCTGCTTCTTTCATCGAGCCTTAGAGTAAGTGGAATTGTTGGCTTGTTTGATTGCGTATTGTACAATAACAGTAACGGATGATAAGCATCTTTTAAATCAATGATTGCTTTATCTGAAATGCCTGGGTAATTACCTTTGATGGCAATGGCAAGCTTTGCTTTGGCTTCAATAAAATCATATTCACCGGCTATAATAAACCAGTCATTTAATAAATTGCTGTAAGCTGACAGTTTAGTAGTTAGCGTTTTTAAAATGCGGGCAATTTCTTTTTGCTCTTCATGTTCAAGCGAGAAAACCTCATTGTTTAATTCTAAGGTTTCTTCAGGTTCAATAAACGCTGTTTTACGGCTATCACTTTCACCATGTATAACACCCTTCACTTGCCGCTTGTGCTCTGAAAAAACCGCAACCACTCTCCTGCCATTGCTAAAGCTTTCATCAATTTCTGCGCTGTAACCGGCTTTATTCAGCCGCGCGACCACCTTATCAAACACACGCCTTAACTCAATTCGTTTTTTATATAAATTTTGCCTGATTTTTTGTAATTGTTCGCTTGCATTATCTTTTATATTTCCTGCTTCATCAAATATTTCATCAATCAATTTTATAATAGCTTTTTCATAATACGATTCTTCAATCATTTTTGCCAGCGCTGCATAAGCATCTTTTCTCTCAGCATCAAACCAGCGAAAAATCTTTTCTGTATTTATTGCAAGCTTGCGAACAGCAATAAAATCTTCTGCCTGTAACAGGCTGCCTTCAATATTTAATAACTTTAATTGCCTTGAAAGATTTAAAGTATAATTGTTTGGAAAAGCCTGTTGTTGCTCCAGTAATGATTTATATTCATACGCCTGCTGCAGTTGAAGTGTTATAAATTCTTTTTTGGTGTGAATGCGCAGATTCAGCGATTTTTCTTTTGCATATTCAGTTTCGCAATAACCTGAAAGAAGCGTTTTGACCTTGTTAAATTCAAATTGCAGTTCAGCAGATTCAGGATATAATTTCATTCAATAAAAAAGAAATTTAGCTATAACAAATATAAGGATATTGACAACTTAAGAGATGCTTTAAATTGTGATAAGAAAAAATTTAATATGGAGTTAATTATTAATCAGAGCTTGATTTTCTTTTAAAATCACCGCGCTTCCAGGCTTGTATAAATTCTGCCCACGCCGCAGGGTTAAAAATATTTTGCGGCGGTACCTGGCCTGCATAATAAGTTTTTGCAGCCTGCTGCCTGAAGTTGGCACTTACTGCCTCAGTTCCGTCTGCAGGCATTGACATCATTAAAGCTTTCCGTGTTGCTGCATCATTATTTTTACGCGCTATTTCAAGCGCATCAGCAGGCACCTGCGTGTTTACAAAATCTCTTTCAAATTGTGCACGGGAAGGCCTTGGCCTTAAAATAGTTGCCGGTAAATAAGCCGTATCATTCACCAGTAATTGTATCACGCTATATTGATTGCTTTTTAAATTAAGTGGTATAATAACTGTTTTATCTTTAAAGCCAACACTTGAAAAACGTATTTTATCACCTTTCAAAACTGCAATAGAAAAAACTCCATCGTCATTTGTAATAGTACCTCGCCCGGTTCCTTCAACAATAACACTGGTTGCTTCCAGGCCACGCAAACTATCTGCACTCATTACAACACCATAAAGTTGCACAACCGTATCTTTTTTTGGCGTTTCATTTTGCGTAATGCCTTGTAAAGAAAACAACAATAATATGGCAATAAGAAGGTATTGTAAAGATTTATTCATTCAGAAATTAATTCAATTTTTATGCAAAGAAATTAAACGTCAACAAAATAATCATAAGCAGGTTTAACTTCGCAGCATCAATACTTTTTTTAACAAAAATACTGATGATGCAGCAAGCGGATATTTTGAAAGCTTTAAGTTTTGTAAAAGAACCTGATCTTGGTAAAGACCTTGTTACACTGAACATGGTTAAGGATATTGTAATAAGCAACAACGATGTTTCTTTTACTATTATTTTAACAACACCTGCCTGCCCTTTAAAAGAATTAATCCGCAAAGACTGTATTAATGCTGTTCATAAATATTTAAACGAAAATATTTCAGTAAATATTTTTTTCACTTCACATACAACAAGTAAGCGCACAGATGCAAAAGCTTTATTGCCCGGCGTAAAAAATATTATTGCCGTAGTAAGCGGAAAAGGTGGTGTTGGGAAGAGTACAATGGCTGCAAACCTTGCACTGGCTTTATCGCAGCATAATGCAAAGATTGGTTTGATGGACGCAGATATTTATGGTCCAAGCGTTCCCATAATGTTTGGTGTGCGTGGTGAGCGGCCAATGATGCGTGATGTAAACGGTAAAGGCGTGATTATTCCGCTTGACAGATATGGTATAAAATTAATGAGCATTGGTTTGTTGGTTGATGAACGAAGCGCAGTGGTATGGCGCGGACCAATGGCAAGCAGTGCTATAAAACAATTTGTAACAGATGTTGATTGGGGTGAACTTGATTATCTCGTAATTGATATGCCGCCAGGCACCGGTGATATTCATCTTACATTAATGCAAACGGTGCCTGTAACCGGTGCTGTAATAGTAACAACGCCGCAGGATGTTGCATTGGCTGATGCAAAGAAAGGTATTGCGATGTTTGCACAGGCGCAGTTAAATGTGCCTATCATAGGTTTGGTTGAAAACATGGCTTATTTTACTCCGGAAGAATTGCCTGACAACCGGTATTATATTTTTGGTAAAGAAGGCGGTAAGCGTTTGGCAGAAGAATATGATTTGCCTTTTCTTGGACAAATTCCGTTAGTGCAAAGCATTCGTGAAGGTGGTGACGAAGGCATACCGGTAATGATGAGTGACGATATAATTTCAATTAATGCATTTGAGAATGTTGCTGCTACTGCAGTTAGAAGTATATCAATGCTGAACGCGAATATTAGTGAAGAGAAAGTAGCAGACAGTTTGAATTAGTTATAAATTATAAGTTATGAATTATGAATAAAAGAACTTTACTATTGAATAAATTAGACGTAAATCATTTCTCATAACTTATATTTCATAACTCATAATTATGTATAGTCTTCCGCATTTTAAAGCAAATAATCAAAAAGCAGTAATTGAGTTTATGCATGCGCATCCGTTTATAACGCTATGCGGTTGTGATGCTTATAACAATCCTGTTGCAACGCATGTTCCTGTTTTATTTGAAGAAAGAGATGAAAAACTTTATTTGCAGGCGCATACTATGCGTAATCAAAAACACACAAAAGCATTTGAACAAAATAAAAATGTGCTTGCTATGTTTTCAGGAGCGCATACTTATGTAAGTGCAAGCTGGTATTCAGATCCGCACATTGGCAGCACATGGAATTACCAGGCAGTTCATGCACAGGGGATTTTAAATTTTAAAGACAAAATTTTCCTGCACAACTTGCTTACAAAACTCACAGAAAAATTCGAAAACAATCCGCACTCGCCCTCACTTGTACAAAAATTACCAGAGGATTATGTAAGTAATATGATGAAAGCAATTATTGGTTTTGAAATTGAGATTACTTCAATAGAACATGTGTTTAAAATAAGCCAGAACCGTGATGAAAAAAGTTATGAGAACATTATTGAACACTTGACTAACGGTGATGCAAATGCCAGGCAGGTTGCTGAAACAATGCGGCAAAATCAATTAAATGTTTTCAATAAACAATAATTATACATTGATGAACAGAGGGGAACTTATACATCAAATCAAAACAAAACAATCTTATCTCTGCGTTGGATTAGATACGGATATTAATAAAATTCCTAAACACTTACAATCAACCACTAATGCAGTTCTTCAGTTCAACAAAGCAATAATTGATGCAACCAAAGATTGTTGTATTGGCTATAAAATAAATGTTGCTTTCTATGAAGTGCTTGGCGCCAAAGGCTGGGATTATTTGGCGGAAACACTTGCTTACATTCCGTCAACACATTTAAAAATAGCTGATGCAAAGCGTGGTGATATTGGCAATACATCAGCCCAATATGCAAAAACTTTTTTTGAAACTTATGCATTTGATGCAGTAACAGTTGCCCCATATATGGGTGAAGACAGCATTCGCCCGTTTCTTGAATATGAAAATAAATTCACCATTGTTTTAGGCTTAACATCAAACATAGGAGCAAATGATTTTGAGTTGCTAAAAACTTCAGACAATAAATTTTTTTACGAAAAAATAATTGAACAAACTGCATCTTGGGGAACGCCTGAAAATCTCATGTTTGTTGTTGGCGCAACTCAATCAAACCAGCTTGTATACATCCGCAAATTAATCCCGGATAACTTTCTATTGATTCCCGGTGTTGGTGAGCAGGGCGGCAGTTTAAAAGAAGTAAGTGAGTTTGGATTGAATGACAATGTAGGTTTGATAATCAATGCAAGCCGTGCAATAATCTATGCTTCATCAAAAGAAGATTTTGCAGAAGAAGCAACAATGGTTGCACAGCAATATCAACATGCTATGCAACCATTTTTAAATCAATAAAGAATATTCAAAAAATCTTATTTAACTCCGTTCGCCGTCATAACATTATAGCAAACAATGGTTGCAGAAATTTCTACACCATCTTCTGTTTTGCCTTCAATAGTTACTGTTTTTTCATTGCCGGATTCTTTAATAGTAAGATGGCCGCTGCCTTTTTTAGAATCATCGCTTTGCGTATTGATAGTATAAGAAGTACTCGATAATATTTTTCCAAAACCTACAGTAACAAGAAATTTATCAGTTCCTGCTTTGGCTGCATCATAATCATCAACTATTAACTGAAGGCTTGAAAATTCCTTATCAGATTTGCTGTCTATAGAATATTGGTTGCCAAAAGATTTATCGCCTGTTAAACCCATGCTGCAGGTAACTTCAGCACTTGTTGCAGTGTACGTTCCGGCATTTGCGCCGCCTGTAATTTTTACAGTTATCTTACTGCCTCCGCTGGTGCTTTCTGTGGCAGTTGTTTTTGCTTCACTAACTGTTGTTGTTTTAGCTTTTGTGCTGTTGCCGTTACTGCAACTCATGAGCACTGCTGCAAAAAAAATGATGATGATTTTTTTCATTGTTTGGTTTATTTGTTTTAAAAAGAATACAAGCAATTAAAATATGATTGGTAAAAATAGTTATCCAATTATATGTTGAGCAAAAGTTTTTTAAAGATTGTTATGCCTATAAGTTTTAAGCATTAAAACAATCTAACTTTTTTCATCAGAAATAATCTTTTCAAGTAAAGGTTCAAGTGGTACTGTTGCAAAACCGGTTGCATAATCGCTCAATCCATAAGGAATTACCAATTCATTATTATGTATAATACTGCCGCAGGTATATAAAACGTTTGGCACATAACCTTCACGTTCATCATCTTTTGCTGTCAGCAAAGGCTCTTTCAGCCTGCCTATTTCTTTTGTAGGATCATTCAGATCAAACAAGCTTGCACCCAAACAATACCTGCGCATTGAACCAACACCATGCGTTATAAGCAACCATCCTTTTCTTGTTTCTATTGGTGAACCACAATTACCAATTTGTATAAATTCCCACGGATACTTTGGTTCCTGCAACTTCTGTGGATCTTCCCAAACATTTATCTTATCAGAAAACATAATGTAATTATTTACACCATCAATGCGTGATAACATCGCATATCTCCCATTTATTTTTCGCGGGAATAATGCAAGGTTTTTATTCTGTGCGCCTTTACCATACAAAGGCATAATTTTAAAATCATGAAAATTATTTGTCTCTAATAATTTGGGCTGAATATTGAAGCCATCAAAGGCTGTGTAAGTTGCATAATAAGTACTTGTTCCGTTGTTTTTAAACTTAACAAAACGTGCATCTTCAACACCTTTTACTTCAAATTCTGATATAGGGAAAATCACCCTGTCAGACAAATCTGTGTCGCGTGAAAAGTGTATGTAATGATAAGAATCTGCAAGCCATAAAACTCTTTCCAAACCTGTCTTCCAATCTTCTTTTTTTGTTTCCTGCTTTAAGGTTGTAACTGTTTTTTTTAAGGTGCTGTAATCAAAATTTTCAGGTAACCTGTCCTGTAATTCCTTAATTAAATCATTACTTATATCATCTAAAGATTCTGCTCTTGCAAATACATCTTTTTTGTAAACAGCATTTCTTATCGTATCGGCTTCATTAATAAGAATACCAGGGCTTGAAAGATTAATATTATTATCTGCATCCAAAATAGCTCTTCTGAAAACGATTGATGAAATGTGTCCTTCGCCAACAGCGCGAAAACTAAGTATCACTCTTTTTTCGCCTTCATGCAGATCTGATTGATCAGGATCTGTAACGATTGATGGATTAAAAAACGCAGCGGATTCAATTGAATATTCATGCGTAAAATAAGAACCAATAAGCAACCTGCAGTTTAATGATACATTCTCTTCAGTATATTTCGGGTCATTTAAATTACTAAAAACATGGGCACAATTTTTTTCAAACATGCGTGTAATATTCCTGTGCCTTCTTGCAAACTCGCGCAGTATAGATGTAAGTGCTTCATCAACATCTACATTGCTCATAGCCATTACAGCCTGAACAACGCTCTTTGCCCTGTCTTCACCATTATAAAAAAAACGTGCTATAACGCGTTTAAGGTCAGGATAAATTTTAAGCTGTTTTCGTACAAGCGGTATCCGCATAAAATAGTTGTGGTTAAGCCTTTTATAGTAATATTTGAATTTGCAAGCAATATATCTTTTTATTTAAACGACAACATTAAACTAAACTGTATTGAGCAGTAATAAATTCAATTAAGATTAATTTTTTAA
>CAHJWK010000116.1 GCA_903642275.1 Chitinophagaceae bacterium | reverse complement strand
GTAACAATAATATTATTTATGCTGTTAAGATAGTAGATGCTACAGAACCAGTTACAGTTAATAACATTCAGTTCACGCTCACAGGCAACATTGATGCAAATGATATTGACAACATAAGCATATATTTCAATTCAACTGCGGTAAGCATTAACGGCGCCAGCTATTATGGAGGTGCAGCCGGAACATTTGCAGCACCACACACCTATAGCATAAGTATTGGTAAATCACTTGCTACAGGAGAGCAGGGATATTTTATAATTGCAGTGAATGTGAATAGCTCAGGCACAACAGGCCACACGGTTAAAATAGATGGCAGTACAAATCCTGTAGTGTTTGGTTATACTACAAATCCTAATGTTACTAATAATCAAACCAACAGCGCAGGTACAAAAACAATTGCAGCATCATTAAATAAATTTGCAGGTATTGATGAAAGCATTACTGCAAATAATTCTATAAGTAATGTATTTCCTAATCCGGCAAATACTTCCTTCAGTTTTTCTTTTGCTGGAAATAAAATTGAAAAGATGTCAGCGCAACTTAAAGACAGATCAGGCAATGTTATGCTGATAAAAAGTCTTTACATTAATAAAGGAACAAACATCGTTTCAATAAATGTTTCAAAACTTACAAGCGGTATCTATTATTTATCAGTAACTGGTGAACAGGGTAGTTTGTCTGTTCAGAAACAAGTAATAATTCAGCATTAATTTATAAGTAGAAGCATTTGCATGTTATATGCAGATGCTTCTTTTTTCAATTAAACTGTATTCTTAATAAAAAAATTGTTCAGAAATTATCTTCCCATTCTTTGTTTTATAAACGCATAATTCAATGCTTGTTTTACGCATTTCGCCTTTCATCTGTAAATCTGTTTCCCATGATATAGAAAAATAGTCACCTGCAATTACGGGCTCTGATATGGTATCACCATAAAAATTTTCAACCATTGCAATAAACAGTTCAGCTTTCTTTTTTATAGCATCCATTCCCCTGGCTTCTTTTGGCAACATACCTTCATATGGTTCAATGCTGATGATATCATCAGCAAACAATGCAGCTTTGGCTTCTTCAACTTTTCCTTCACGGCACATTGTTAAAAGTTGTGTGGCAATTTCTTTAGTGGTCATAAATAAAGATTGTTGTTATTAAATCTGTTTAAAATATGATTATTTATAAACTTCTTTTTTTCATAATCAAAATAGTAAGCCCTGAATAAACCAAATGCAATCACTAACATAATCATTGGTAATAATATTCCAGGATTATACAGGATTACAAAATATAAAAACAATAATGCACCGATTATAATTCTTGTATAAGTGTCCATTACTATCGTATCTGTAAATAAGCTAACATGAAAAAGGCAAAGTATTGAAATACCCAGCATAACTATTTGCAGGTAATCAACCGCATGAAAGAATACCGGAAACCCTTTCCATACAAATACAAGTTCAGGCAATAATAATAAAGTATACATCAGCGTTACATAACCAAAGCGCTTCACTATTGAAAACGAAAAGTTTTTATAAAACTGCAAATGCATACTTTCAAAATTGTGTATCTCAAAAACAATGGTGCTATTGGCTGCAGTTGACAGCATAAAACAAAGCATCAACGGGCGTATATCATAATGATCAGGCATATAGGTTTTAAAGAATATAAACAAAGCAAACAATGAAAAAAGCTTTGTAATAAAAAGCATTTGTTTACGGCTGTGCCAGATATAAATCAATGGTATTGTAGAATACGTTTTGACAACAGGTATAGACACAGGTTTAAGAAATGATATGGCTATTCCCGTAAAAGCCCTTTGTAAAACCTTTACGTACAATACTGGCGTAATAGATAGAACGGCTAATGTAAAAACCATTATTTCAGTAATGCATAGATAAGCATGGTTTTTAAAAGCTATGATGATAATAAAAATGGCATAAGCAAATACAGGCATGTAAATAAAAAACTGCACATAACTTAAAAGCAGGTAACAGGTTTTAAAGCCCTTGTTATTAAGGCAGAATAAGAACTGCTGTTGCGGTTCCTTTATTTGTTTTACGGTATAATCAATACACTTTAAATTATATAAGAGCCATATTGCCATTACAATAAACAGAAATAATGGATTCTTTACAATGATGGTAGCAATTGCAATATGAAAACCGCCAACATCGTATGGTAAGCCAAATAGTACAAAAAATAAAAACAGAAACAAGGCAGCATTTACTCTGTAGAAATAATTAACGAGCACCTTTTGCAATATGCTGATGGCTGTCCTCATTTAGTAATGGTAATGGTATGATCCTGTGCAAGCATGGTTGATGTAAAAAAAAGCTGACCAGCAGCAAAATGCTGATGCGAAGTAAGCAGAAAAGATATGCCTGCTGCATGTTTTTCTTTAATAATGTTGCAAATGGTTTCAACAGCCTGCACATCAGTTGTTATCAGCGGTTCATCTAACAATATCCATTGCGGATTGCCTGTCATAGCCAGAGCAATGCTTAGCTTTTTTATCATGCCACTGGAATAAGTGGATACAGGTTTTTTATAGACATCAAAAATATGCAGCTGCTGCAGTATGGCTTCTGTATTGGTAATGCTGCCATTCTTGGCATAACAATATAATTTTACCAGTTCACTGGCAGTTAAAAATTCCGGGTAAAGAGGTTCTGTTTCTGCATAATTAATAAGTTGTATAAACTGTCTGCGTTGCTTTTTTATACTAAATGAATTATTAACGATGATGTCTCCTTCAAAAGGTAACAAGCCGGCAATCATCTTTAATAAAGTGGTCTTGCCACTGCCGTTTTCCCCTTGCAGCAATACAATACCGTTTTTTATTGTTAATTCATCAACAGAAACAATTGTTACACCCGTGTAAATTTTTCGCAGCTTTTCAAAACGCAGCATTAGCTAAATAAAGTAAAATATAACAGGAAAAGACAAAGCCATTTCTTTTTAAAATAATTATAGCATTAGTGTAATAAATAAAAAGCTTTTCTTCTGCATCTAACAAAGTCTTAGACATAAGTAAAATGTAAAAAGGTAAATATTAATGTAACCATTTTATTAGTCATTGTTTACAAGTGAGACTGTTATACAGGCCATTTGTATCAATTCTGACAGGATTTCTATAAGTTTACCATCTCTTTTTTAAAATATTTCGTAAGTATAAACACATCTGTATCCATTAATGTCGTTAGAAAAAGCATTAATTACCCAGACTTTAGTTAAGCCGGTAAAAGAAGGTCAGTTTCACCTGAGATTTTTCCTTGCCATAGTTTTATGTTTATTATTAGGGTCAATTGCGTTGCTGAATTTAACTGGTGCTATTAGTTATTATTTCATAAAAGCTGCACAAGTAATATTGTTTGTTGCTTTTGGTTATATATACATTTCACCAAAGCAAAATTTTCTAAAACCTCAGCCAGTTGAAAAGCAAAAAAATCATATTATATTCATTACATTTTTATTATGTATATTTTTATCTGCTTACTATATCCTTTTAAAAAAAGATGTTTGGCTGATGGCTTTTAGTAGCAGTGCAGCTTTTGTGCTACCATTTATTTTAAAATTAACCTGGCATTTGTTTACCTCTATACCACCTAAAGAATTTAATACATGGTTTCCACGTGATAGAACTGTAACGGAGAAAGCTTCTGTTTCGCTCGATAGCCTTTTAGTAAGATTAAAAATTACCCAGCATGTAAGTGATATAGATGAAAAAATTTATACAGTCTTTATTCCTCAACATGTTAAGCCTGGTGATTTCTTCAGCCGTTTTCTCGCTGAGCATAATACGCATATTGCTTCCTCAATTGAAGACATTGATACAAAGGGAAACAAGTATGCATGGGAGTTTTTTATAACGGGTTTTTACGGCTTGCAATTAAGAAGGCTTAATCCGGATTTGACTATGTCTGAAAATAAAATTAAAACAGATGCTGTTGTGTATATAAAACGATTGAGACAGCCGGTTAAATTATCATTTTATAATAAAAATTTGTTGAATGAAACCATTAAATAACGCAGAAAGAAAAGCATACAGGCGAAAATTTATTGGCCTGTATGGTATCAGTGTTGGTTTGATAATATTTGTGTTGTGTGCGTTTTTACAGCCTGCACCTGCAATAAAAACTATTATGGTTGAAAAAGAAAAACCCGCTAAGGTGATTATTAAAAAAGTGTACGTTACTCAAAGAAGCATTGCTGCAAGTAATTTTCATGAGCATGATAGTTTTATAGCCGCTGTAAGTTTTAAACAGAGAAAAATAGATTCATTAACTTTCTGCATTCAAATGCAAAAAGATACCATTACTAAACTGCAAAATCAGCCTGAAACAACAAACAAGCCTATGGTTAATAATATTTCAAATAAAGATGAAGTAGTAAATCTTAAAAAGCAAATCAAATTTTTTGATTGGGCGCTGAGATCACAAGTTGCAGTTACCAACACATTAACAAAAGAAAATAATAATCTGAAAGATAAAATTGCTCAGTTTGGTAAAAACAAATAAGATTTTAAAGTACCGGCAATTTATACCCACCCATACTTTAATTTAACTTCTATTTGTCCCTTTTTTACGCGCACATCAAATTTTGGCTGAGCTTGTGTAGCCGGTCCGTCGACAACGCTTCCATCTTCCAAAGAAAATACTGACTGGTGCCAGGGACAACGTACACAACAATCGTTTACTAATTCACCTTCTGAAAGCGGGCCGCCGAGATGAGAACAGGTATTGGCAATAGCATATATTTTTTTATTCTTTTTAACAAGCAATACATCCACCTGTTTTGCACGCACACATTTCATTGTATTTTCCTTCAGTTCCTTAGCTGGAAGAACAGCTACGAATTTTTCCGGGTAGCCCATTGGTATAGCCGTATGGTTAACACCCATTTGTTTATTATACACAAGCGTTCCTCCAAGATAAGCTGACATTGCGGTGATGCCATAACCAAGCATTGATAAAGTAATAGCTGTAGCACGGGATTTCTTTTTTTTGCGAAGAAAGAATGAAGTAAGATATAATGCAGTAGCGCCAATATTTAGCAGCCCATGTACAAGCCCGGTTTTTCGTTCAATATCAGTTGTGCCCGTCCAGTCAGTTAAGCCAGTAATAGCGGCACCGGCGGCACCTGCAAGCCCTATTGTTACAGCAGCATCTGCTCCTTTTTTGTATTGTTTATTACCACAAAGCTCTATAGTATCTAATACTGCTGCAGTAGTCCACGCACCCAGCGGAACATCTGTAATCATAGGATGTACCGGATGACCAAGCCATTTGCCATGTAACAAATTCTTCACCTGCTTACCTGTCTTACCTCCAGCTTTAAAAGTATCCAAAATTGCTGGCTGAATTGCCTCACCGGCTTTATCCAGCCATTCCTGTTTATCAATCACTTCAAGTACTGATTTCATAAGTGAAATTTATTATTATAATTTTTTGTAGCATTGATTGTAATTATCTCTAAAAACAAACACTGCGCCATCCTTGTCAACATTGTTATTCAGAAAACACTAACGCATTTTTAAAAATAAAAAAAACTTAAAGTAGCCAGTCATTGTATAGTTTGATTGCAGGCTAACTTGCAGTAAACTTAAATAGATGTTAACCAGGAGACAACTTATAAAAAGCGCAGGTTTATTTGGCTTGCTGGGTTCCGGTCTTTCTTTAAAAACAATCGCAGCAGGCAATTCAGAAAAGAAGCGTGTGGTGCGGTTTGCGCACCTTACAGATGTACATATGGAACCCGAATTAAATGCACCCGCAGGTTTGGCAAAATGCCTGCATCACCTTCAGTCGCAGAAAGATCAGCCTTCATTTGTAATGAGTGGCGGTGATTGCATTTTTGATGCACTGCATCAAACCAAAAACCGTGTTGAACTGCAGTGGAATATCTGGCAGAACATTTTTAGACAGGATAATACTTTACCAATTGAACACTGCATCGGCAACCATGACTGCTGGGGTTTTGGTCAGAAAGAAGATCCATTGTATGGTAAGAAATATGCGATGGAAAAAATGCAGCTTACCATGCCTTACAGAAGTTTTAATAACGGTGGATGGCATTTTATTATTCTTGACAGCATTCAACCAAAAGCTGATGGCACATGGTACACCTGCCTGCTGGATGATGCGCAGTTTAGCTGGCTGCAACAGGATCTTGCCGCTACACCTTTATCAGTCCCCATAATAGTTGTATCACATGCGCCGCTGGTTTCTGCTGCCACCGTTGTTACAGATAATAAATTTAAAGATGGAGAAGGTTATGTAATTGGCGTTGGTAACATGCACATGGATTCTCCGAAAATCATTGAACTGTTTGATCAGTATCCTAATATTAAGCTGTGTTTAAGCGGACATATTCATTTGCACGAACGGGTTTTATATAATGGCGTTACTTACATTAGCAATGGTGCAGTAAGCGGCAATTGGTGGAAGGGTATGCGGTACAAAACAGATAATGGTTATGCATTAGTGAATTTATATGATGATGGCAGCTTTGATGATGAGTATGTATCCTATGGCTGGAATGCATAGAAGCAATCTGAATTATAGAAACTATTAATAGAGTATTATACTTTGTAAGAGTTCATGTAGTACTACAGGGCTATATTTTACTTAAATATTTTAAGATAATTACACCTTGCCGTACTTCAGCTTATCTTATCATCAATATCTTCACTAACAACAAACTATTTTCCTCTTGCAAAACTTAAATCTTAATTCTTGTTGCCTCAATAGCTTTTATAATATTCGATAAGCCTTGTTGTAATTTCTCGGTTTTATCCCAACTATAACCAATGCGCATGTAGCGATCATCTTCTTCAAACCAATGCCCGCGGCCAACATAAGTACTGTACGTATGCAACAACACTTCATGAAATTTTGCAGCATTTATAGCAATGTTTTTCATAATGCGCGGAAAGCAAACACAACCGCCTTTTGGTTCAATCCATTCCAGCAAATCCTGTTGCTGCATGAAATTTTTAATTATCTTAAAATTATTCAGGATGGTCGCTTTGACCGGCGCAAACAATTTTTCTTTATTACGTAAATACTGATAAGCAATCTCCTCATCCACCACAGAATTGGTGATATAAATTTGCTCTTTGGCTGCAAGAAATGTTTGCATCAGTTGCTTGTTTCTGCACATAAGCCAGCCAATTCTTATTCCCGGCAATCCATAAGATTTTGACATAGAGCTAATGCTGATAACCCTTTGTGATAATGTTGCGGCAACTGGCAAAGGTTGCACAAAACACATGTCACGGTAAGTTTCATCCAACAGCAGGTAAGTATTTTTTTGTTCGATGATGCTGATGATTTTTTCAAGCGTTGCTTCATCAATCATAGCGCCGGTTGGATTATGCGGGTACGTAAGGCTCACCAGTTTTGTTACAGGTGTTATTAATTGTTCAAGTTCATTTATATCAATAGCATAATCGTTTTCAAACGCCAGCTTTATGTAAGAAATGTCTGCACCGATGGCACGTGGTGTTTCAATATTAGTAGCATAATTTGTTTTTACAACAACAAGATGATCGCCCTTTTCAAGCAATGCAGTAGCAACAATAAATAAAGCCGTGGCTGCGCCTGCTGTTATCAAAATATTTTCCGCAATAAGCTTTGCTTCATCAGCAATCAATGTTCTTAATTCAGGCTTGCCCTTATGATCGCCGTAAAAAAGTACCAAATCATTCAGGTTAATGCTAAGATCACTTAAGCGCTGATCCGTGAAGGAACTTTCAGAAAGATTACATTCGATATTTTTATAACCATATTCTTCCGGTGATTCAATTTCAATTGGCATTCGCCTGTATTGCATACATTATAATTCTACTTGCAATAATAAATACAGAACAGTGAATTATAAGTTTACAGGTTATAGATAAATTTACGCCTGTTGAAATCATAATCGTAATATTGAGCGATACAGCAATACGCTAACGTTAAGTAAACTTGTATGAAAAATAAGTTGCAAACTTTTTTACTTCATTGTTTGATGTTATGCATCAGCTTGCATGTAGTTGCGCAAAATGAAAAGGCTGAAACCCGAATTGACAGTATCATGAAACAACATAACATGGTCGGTCTTTCAACTGTTGTAGTTAAAAAAGGCAAGGTTGTTTATGCGCATTCATTTGGTTTAAAAAATATAGCAACACAAACGCCTTTAAGCAATACAGATTTGTTTCGCATAGCATCTATTTCAAAGTCTTTTTCAGCCACATCAATCATGCAGTTGGTGGAAGCAAAGAAGTTATCATTAAATGATGATGTAAGCAAGTTGATTGGCTTTATTGTGCGCAATCCAAAATTTCCTGATAAGGTGATTACAGTAAAGATGTTGCTATCGCATACATCAAGCTTGAATGATGCATTGGGTTATTTCACATTGGATGTAATCAATCCAAACAAAAATCCTGACAACGCAAAATGTTATAACAATTATGCACCCGGCGCAGGTTATGAATATTGTAACCTGAATTTTAATCTTGTTGGAACAATTATAGAAAGAGTTTCCGGTGAGCGATTTGATAAATATGTAAAACATCACATTCTTGACCCGCTCAATATTTATGGAGGTTATGAAGTTGGCGCACTTGATTCATCCCGCTTTGTTACGTTATATGAATATGATTCTGCTGCCCAAAAATTTACTATAGATTCAGGCGCTTATAATCCACGCAGAAAAGAAATCAGCAACTATGTTATGGGTTATAGCACGCCGATTTTTTCAGCAGCAGGCGGCATGAAAATATCTGTAACCGACCTGACTAAATATATGATGATGCACATGTATCTCGGTAAGTATAATGGTGTAAGAATTATGTCAAAGAAAAGTGCACGCATAATGCAGACAGCAGTTTCTGATGGCGACATTGAAGGCAAATACGGCCTTGCAATTCTGATAACTGATAAATTAATTCCTGGCGTGCTAATAAAAGGCCACACAGGTTCTGCCTATGGTTTATACAGCATGATGTTTTTTCAGCCGCATAAAAAGTTTGGCATCATTGCTATCACCAATGGCATGAATATTACCTATGATTCTGGTTACAACCCGGTAATGGCATCTATTGTAAATGTGTTGTATGATGAGATGATTAAATAATATTTCATCATCTTTTCTATTCAACATCACCTGTGTTATCATCAGGTATCCGGTCAATTAATTTGTTATAAGGGTCAATACCGGCTTTAATTGGAACTCCTTTTACATGTACAGTGATTGTATGTGTGCCTGCATTCAATTTGTATTTCTGCATGTATAAAGCATTTGTTTTTGTTCTGCCGTTACTGTCTTTGCTTTCTGCTGCAAACACACCCACGTCTATATAATCATTCATTGCTGCCGGTGATTCTTTACCTGCACTGTCAGCATAGAATTTTTGCGTGCTGAATTGCACAGTTACGTCATACTCATCCTTGCCTGTTTTCTTTGATGTTGCCTTGATAAACTTATCATCATATAATGTTATCTTTTCCCACGTATCAGTTAAATAATATTTTAATGAATCAGGTGTATGCTTTTCAAAAAAGTAATACAAATCATGGCTGCCGGGGAACGGTGGGTTTTCTTTTAATGCAAAGCTATCGCGGAATTCATGCAAAGCTTTGTTTACTGCGGTGTCGCCAATCAAATCACGCAAGCCATATAAAATAAGGCTTCCTTTATAATACCATTCATAAGCCCTGTTACAGTTGATAAACGTATTTTCTTTTTTGCTTTCATTTGCCCTGCCGCTTAAATAATTATCCAGTTCCTGTTTCAAAAAGCGTTTCATATTATCACGGCCATACTTTCTTTCCGTAAGTATTAACGCTGAATATTCAGCCAGCGCTTCAGATATTAAATTAGAGCCGCGTGTATAATTTGGTGTTACCTGGTGACCCCACCACTGGTGCGCCAGCTCATGCGCTGTAACAAAATATCCATAATCAAAATTGTTTGGATTACTGAAGTCAGCAACCCATCCAAAATTTTCTGAGTAAGGCACCGTGTTCGGAAAGCTTTGCGCAAAAGATGCATAACGCGGAAACTCAAGCAAGCGCATTTGCCTGAACTGAAAATCGCCATACGATTTGGAATAATAAACCAGCCCATCTTTAAAAGCATCATTAAAACGATTAGTATTATAAGGATGCGATTTATTATAAAAAACCTGCGTTGCTATCAGCTTGCCATCATCCGTTTTTATATGGTCATTCAGTGTTTCATAGCGCGCTGAAACAATATTGAAGAAAGCCTGAATAGGCGTGTCCTGCACATAATAAAAATAATTTCTACCATTCGTTGTCCATGTTTTTTTCAGATAACCCGGGGCAATTGCCATCTGGTCAGATGATGTGCTAACCGTTGCTTCAAAATGTACAAGGTCTGCGTCATGACTAAACAAAAGCGTGTTTCTTGCAAGCTCATTTGTATAATCAGGAAGGTCATCTTTTTTAACGGGCAACTTATACTTCTTTCTTTTTTCATCGCTTTCCAGTTCTCTCCCCTGGTCATAACCAATTGAAGGCAAACCACCGCTGTAAAATGTTCCGTTATAAATTATTTCACGGCTTAATCCATTATTTACAAAACCTGTATTGCTTATTTCTGAAAACACTTCCATTACAGCACTGTCGTTTGGTTTAAGTGTTTGCGGTAGTTTATAAATTCGATAATTGGCTGTGTCTTTTCCATGTTTAAATAAGGTGAAAGACGTAAAGTCATATAGTAACGGGCTGCTGAATGTTATCGCTTTGCCGTTATATAAAATATGATAATGAACATTCTGTTCGGCAATCAGATGCAATGAATCTATTAGTGTATTTGTTTTATTTTTCAATACAACCCTGGCGTAAATATCAACCTTTCTATCCTGCGGAAAAATATCTGCCTTCATAACAATATTGGTAACTTTTGGCTGGGGAATATTTTCAAAGCGCTTTAATGTTTTTTCATATAATACCTGTCTTTTCTCGCTATCTTTAAAACTGATGTATGTATTAAGATAACTCACATTATAATAAATGTAGGCACCGCTTAAAAGCCAGCCTGCAAGAAATAACCATACCAGCCAGCCATTGCTTTGTTTATAGCGTTGCGTTGCCAAATGCCATTTGGATTTGAATGAGCCAGGAACGCCACGTTGATAAAAAAGGAAAGCAATCATTGCAAGCATTAAGCCGCAACACAACCAATAAAAATTAAACCAGAACTGTGGCGCTGCAAAATGCCCAAGACCATTCATATCAGACCAGCGGTATTCCGGTGTATAGAAGTAAAAGAAAAGATTATAGTCCATGTGTCCATAGACACGCAACAAAAACATTAGAATCCAGATTAATAAGGTAACACCATGCGCCGCGAATTTGTTGTTCATGATGGTATGCACTGCAAACGAAAGCAATATCATTTGTATAAAGCCCGGCAGTGTAAGCAGCAACATCTCTATAAAATAAATATTCAGGTCATAGTGCGTGTATCCTTTTAATGTCTGAATGATAACGCCAACAATCATCGGTACAATGCATAATATAAAGGCAATACCAATCATGCCGAATATTTTGGAGAGGTAAAAAACACTATTTGAAACAGGCATTGCATCATTGATTACATTAAAGCGTGTTGCCTTTTCGCGGTGTACTGCTTCGCCTGTATAAAACAATAAAATGATGAATATAAAAACGGTGTAATCATAACTTTTGTAATCCATCAGGAAGATTGTAAGTGGCCTGTTTGGTACGCTGTAAATAGTATCACCAATCCAGAAATCAATTATTAAAAAAATGATGCCACCTAATAATATTGCACGGAAGTAATTATCACGTATAATATTAAAGAACTCAATTTTTGTAAGGTTCCACCAAACACGTCTTGAATAAAATTTATTAAATGCAGTATGCACTTCAGGTACGGCAGCAGGTGAAGCTGTGATTTCTTCCGGTGCTTTTTTTCTTTTAATTTTTCCTGCATTTTCCGGTTGCAAAAATTGTTTAAAGCTGAACTTAAAATAACAGAATGCCGTTATAAGAATGCTCACACTTAACCATATAAGCCGATTGAAGATAACAGGCTTGGTCAATGGCAGTATGATCGTATTTTTTTCGGCAGGCGTAAAAAAACGTGTCTCTAAAGCATAAGTGTTTAAGGCGAATGGGTCAAGCAGTTTTACCAGTTCTCTTTTTTCAAGGTCACGCACTAAAAAACTTGCCAGCAGGTAGCCAATGAGTAACAGGATGCTTGCAGAGTAAATTACTTTTATGTTTCTTGTTAGAGCAACCAGCGCAAAAAATATTGCAGAAGGAAAAAATAAATTAATGATGCTGTAAACAAAGTATGGCTGAAAATAATTCCATAAATGATTTGGCCCGATTCGTTCAGCAGGTATCCAGCCAAATGCAGGCCCGGCTTCACTT
>CAHJWK010000115.1 GCA_903642275.1 Chitinophagaceae bacterium | reverse complement strand
TTGTATGTCTTGGTTTTTTTAGGATTTGCAACGGCTGCTTTTATTGCCTGGAAGCTTACCGTTATCAGCGCAATCAGCAATGCCGAAAACGCTGCAATAAAGAATACCCGCCAACTAATATTAATCTGTAAGCAAAACTTTGTAACCATTTATGCATTGCCCACCATGCTGCAGGAAATGCAATCAGTGATGCAATGAATACCAAATTTAAAAATTCTTTTGAAAGCATTTGTGTAACCTGTATTACACTTGCATGCACCTAACACTTTTCTTATACCAATTTCTTTTGTGCGTTGCTCTGCTGTGTAGGTTGCTAATCCAAACAAACCAAGACATACAACAAATATTATCAGCACTGAAAAAATATTGAGAATGGTTCTATTTTTTGTTCAGCAGAATATGTTTTGTTGTACAAATCATCCATGAAAGTGTAAGTGAATGGTTCATCTGTATTGAATACATCCTACTGTTTTTTCATGGTTGAAGCAAGCCTGTAACATCTGCCGTTTTAATTTTAAATATTAAACCACCTTCCGGCTCTAAGGTCATCAATAAAGGTATAATAGGGTCACGTAATAATTTAAAGTTGAAATCTTTTACTAGGCCATAACATGAAACGGAACATGTTCTCCTTTATCACCACCCACTCCCACAACCGTTTTATCAACTGCTATGTTTGGGTTCCAGCTAAGCGCTTTTGCCGCACTTTTATTTATAATCAAACCCAAAGAATCTGTAGCAAACGCTGATGAAAAATTTCTGCCGATTGCCATTAGCATTCCAAATGTTGGATGTATTGTTCCTAAGTTCAGTTATGATTGTACGGAATTTAGTGACGCTTGTCCGGTATTAATTTAAGTTGTGTGAATATAACTGAGTTCAGGATGAAAAATTTTGCCATCACTTTTAGCTTGTGCATATGTAAGTACCAATAAAAAAACCGCCTCAATGTATGAGACGGTTAAGTTCTATAAAGTTATTCCTGCCCTTCTTCACTTGTGGAGAAGGGTTAGGATGAGGTCTTAATCTTCAATCTTTACTTTTCCCTTGCTCTTCGCTATTACTTCTTCCGCGATACCGTTTGGTGCCGGTGCGTAATGTGAAAACTCCATAGTAGAAGTTGCACGGCCGGATGATAAAGAACGTAACTGCGTAACGTAACCAAACATTTCACTTAAAGGAACTTTCGCCTTTATAACCTGTGCATTACCACGGCTATCCATGCCTTCGAGCATACCACGGCGACGATTTAAATCGCCTGTTACATCACCCATATATTGGTCAGGTGTAACAACCTCAACCCGCATTATTGGTTCAAGTAAAACAGGTTTTGCTTTTTTACCTGCTTCGCGAAAACCTCCTTTAGCGCAAAGTTCAAAGCTCATTGAATCAGAATCCACAGCATGAAAGCTTCCGTCAAACACACGCACTTTCATATTCTCCATCGGGTAAGCAGCAAGCACACCCGTACCCATAGAATTTTCAAAACCTTTCTGAATTGCAGGCACAAATTCACGAGGAATAGAACCGCCGAAAAGATTATTTACAAATTGAAAAGATTTACCCGGGTTTTCTGTCATCCATTCCTGGTCAGCCGGACCTATTTCAAACTCAATATCAGCAAACTTACCACGGCCACCGGTTTGCTTTTTCAGCACTTCGCGATGCTCAATACTTTTAGTGAATGATTCTTTATAAGCAACCTGAGGATTACCCTGGTTAATTTCTACTTTGAATTCACGCTTCATCCGGTCAACAATAATTTCAAGATGCAGTTCTCCCATACCTGATAAAATTGTTTGTCCGGTATCTTCATCTGTCTTAACACGCAGCGTTGGATCCTCTTCAACCAGCTTGGATATTGCCATCCCCATTTTATCTACATCCGCCTGCGTTTTAGGTTCAATCGCCACAGAAATTACAGGTTCAGGAATGAACATATTTTCCAATACTATCTGATGATTTTCATCACACAAAGTATCACCTGTTTTTATTTCTTTAAAACCAACAGCAGCAGCAATATCACCGGCCTCAATAAAATCAACAGGATTCTGCTTATTAGCAAACATTTTCATAATACGGCTGATACGTTCATTTTTTCCGCTGCGCATGTTTTTTACATACGAACCAGCTTCCAAACGTCCGCTGTAACAACGAAAGAATGCCAATCGCCCTACAAAAGGATCAGTCATAATTTTAAAAGCTAAAGCTGCAAATGGAGCTTTTGGATCAGCTTTACGACTGATTTCTTCACCTGAATCCGGATCAGTTCCAACAGTATCCGGTAAATCAAGCGGAGAAGGCAGATAACGGCACACTGCATCTAGTGCAGTTTGTACTCCTTTATTTTTAAATGAAGATCCGCACATCATTGGAACGATACTTAAATCCAGCGTTGCTTTACGGATAGCTTCATGCAATTCATCCTCAGTTATTGTATTTGGATCATCAAAGAATTTTTCTAATAGTTTATCATCATATTCTGCAACTGCTTCTACAAGATTCTGCCTCCATTCCTCAGCTTCTTTTTGTAAATCTTCGGGAATTGGAACTTCTTTAAAAGTCATGCCTTCCGTTTCATTATCCCAGATCACACCTTTCATGGTTATTAAGTCAACCACACCTTTAAAATCATCTTCAGCACCGATGGGTAATTGCAAAGGCACAGACTTTGCTCCAAGCATTTCTTTTACTTGCGCAGCTACCATTAAAAAGTCAGCTCCTGCTCTATCCATTTTGTTTACAAAACCAATTCTTGGTACACCATATCTGTTAGCCTGACGCCAAACAGTTTCACTTTGTGGTTCAACACCATCAACCGCAGAAAACAAAGCAATTAATCCATCTAAAACCCGCATAGAACGCTCTACTTCAACTGTAAAGTCAACGTGTCCAGGTGTATCAATTATATTGAAATAATATTTTTTTGTAGCATCACTAGCTTTTCCTTGCTGTGTTGGAAAATTCCATTGACAGCTAACCGCTGCTGAAGTTATTGTAATACCTCTTTCTTTTTCCTGCTCCATCCAGTCTGTTGTAGCGGCGCCTTCATGCACTTCACCTATGCGATGTATCATACCAGTGTAGCGAAGAATGCGTTCTGTCGTAGTTGTTTTACCAGCATCAATATGAGCGGCAATGCCAAAATTTCTTTGTAATCTTAAATCAGCCATTTGTTTATTTTGTTATTGTTGGATATTCGGCTTAACTAAATAATAAGAATTAAAAATTGAGCCGCAAAGTTACAGCTTTTTATAGTTTAATCAGGTTTGAAAAGTAATATAAAATTCATAAAAAAAGCCGCCTTGATAAAGGCGGCTTCAAAATAATATAAATTAATTTATTTCATTTTTTTAAGATTTGGATGTGGAGCAGGAACTGTATTTGGTCCTTCTTCAGTAGTTGCCATTAAATCTACTGATGTACCAGAACCTTCCATACCATAAGTAAATATTACACGTGATTCACTAATACCTTGTTTTTCTGTTAGATAAGTTTTTACTGCATTAACATGATCCCAGCTAAGTTGCTGTGCTTTCTTATCTGAAGCACCATAACCAACCAGTTTTACTTTACAATTTGGATTAGCTGATAATTGTTGAGCAACATTATCTAAAAGTGATTTAGCTGTAGCATTTAAAACAGCACTACCTGCCTTAAACTGTACGCTTGGTAAACTTCCTATTGAACAGGTAGAAGTCATTTTTAATGAATCCATTGCTTTGCAACAAGCTGGTTCAGGGCAAGTACCAATACCATCAGAATTAACAGGGAAACAATTTTGAGGTGTAAGTTTTTCTTTATCACGACAATCCGGAACACCATCACCATCTGTATCAAGACTAACACCATGTACATCAACTGCACAGCCTGCAGGTGTATTTGGCTCCATATCAAACTGATCAGTAACTCCATCACCATCAGCATCGGGTAAAACAACCGGAGGAAGTTTCATGTGCTTGGGAGTAGCAACTTCATTATAAATATAATTGTTAGGATTAACCCACCACAGTGGTGCTGTATGTGTTGATGCATTGCCTAAATCAAAGTTCAACTTAATTGTGGAGTAAGCCATTCTATCTGCACCTCTTGAATTTTTCTTGTTGTCATAACCATCAAGAAAATCAATACCAGTAAGGGTGTTTGAAATCCTTTCTTCAAAACCTAAATTTATATTCTTACTAAGTTTGAAAGCTATACCACCACCAAAGTCAATATTATTATACAAAGCCTGGTTATCACCACCAGCTACACCTTTATCTTTATGAAATGTAGTTATTAAATTATTTTCTTCAGCTTTAATTAAATCTGTTCTTGGAGAACCTTTATATTTGAAAAATCCTTTTTCACCAGCCGCAATTTGAGTTGCTGCTAAGCTATAACCTACAAAAGTATAAATATTAGTTTTTGGGTTACCTCTGTGAGAACTAATTGTATTTAAAGATGCTATTAAATCTCCATTAACAGTATGCGTAACATTCGAACTAAAAGGAATGTAATATGTAGTAGTTCTACCTTCATAACCAGGAATTTTTTGCATGCTTCCTGTGTAACCTAAGCGTACTGAAAAAACATGGCTTAATGCAAATCTTGCTGAAATGCTGCCTGCAATACCACCACCATAAAAATGATTGCCGCCGCTTTTAGCAAAAATTGGCCTGTCGCCAATAACAACAGCGTTTCCACCACCAAGACTTAACTCCCACATGCTTTTTGGTTTTGGGGGGTAAGGATTTTGATAATTTACAAACTCATTGTACTGAGGCATATTCTTCGTTGAAATTTTTGAAGAATCATAAGCCCAGCTTGCATCAGTGCTTGACATCGACATTGACATGTGCGTACTGTCTTGCGCATAAGATGCAGTTTGAATTAAAGCTACAAGAGCTAAAATTAATTTGAACGTTTTGCTTACCATAGTCGTTTTTTTGATTGTTAATGTTTCCCTTTAAAATATATACAAATTTATATATAGAATATGAATTACCAAACTTTCACTCATCTATTTTGAAAATCAATACTTATGACAAGTAGTTTTCTCATTTTGCTGCTTAAATAAGTTTAAATGTTTTAAACATATATTGCGGCATATTGTGATTAATGAAGAAAGCTATACAATTAATAGACCAAGATTTAACAAAATTTGAAGATTACTTTAGCAAAGCAGTAAAAAGCAGTACGCCGCTTCTTGACAGAATAATGCAATATATTGTAAAAAGAAAAGGTAAGCAAATCCGTCCCATGTTTGTTTTATTAAGCGCAAAATTAGGTGGACAAATTACTACATCAACATATAGAGCTGCATCATTAGTGGAACTATTACACACTGCTACTTTAGTGCATGATGATGTAGTGGATGAAGCGCCCGAACGGAGAGGTTTTTTTTCAATCAATGCTTTATGGAAAAATAAAATTGCAGTATTGGTAGGCGATTATCTTTATTCGAAAGGTTTGTTATTATCGCTTAATAATAACGATTATAAAATATTGCAGATAATTTCTGATGCTGTGCGCCAAATGAGCGAAGGTGAATTATTGCAGATTGAAAAATCCCGTACGCTTAATATAACTGAAAATATATATTATAGCATAATTAAAGGAAAAACAGCTTCTTTGTTATCATCAGCCTGTGGTGCAGGCGCAAGTACAACTTTCACGGATGAAAAGATTATAGAAAAATTGAAACAATTTGGCGAAAAGGTGGGCCTCGCTTTTCAGATTAAAGATGACCTGTTTGATTACAGCAGTAAAGATGTTGGAAAACCAACCGGTATAGATATTAAAGAAAAAAAGTTAACCTTACCTGTTATATATACACTGAATAATTGTGATAAAAGCATTAGAAGAAAAATTATTTACATTATTAAAAACAACAATCGCGATAAAGAAAAAGTGCAGTACGTTTTTGATGCTGTAAAAAGCACCGGCGGAATTGAATACGCAGAAAATAAAATGTTTTCATTCAGAGATGAAGCTTTAAGAATTTTATATGAATTTGAAATTACTGAAACAAGAAATGCGCTTGAAGAATTAGTTCGATATACAACTGACAGAAGTTATTAATGCAAAAAAGATGGACCATATTATCAGCAAAAGAAGATGAAATAAATAGCCTTAAAAACAGTCTTGGTATAAATAAAACTTTATGTAAAATTCTTGTTCAACGAGGTATTGATACATTCGAAAAAGCGCATAACTATTTTCGGCCACAGCTTTCGCAATTGCACGACCCGTGGATTATGAAAGACATGCTGAAAGCTGTTACACGCATTTTATCAGCGATAAGTTATAATGAAAAAATTTTGGTTTTTGGTGATTATGATGTTGACGGCACTACAGCCGTTTCATGCATGTATCAATATATAAAATCAATTTATACAAATGTTGAATTTTATATTCCCCACCGTTATCGTGAAGGTTATGGCGTTTCGCTTTCCGGAATTGAGTTTGCAAAAGAAAATAATTTTAGTCTGATTATTTCGCTTGATTGCGGCATCAAATCCATTGAGCTAATAAACTTTGCAAAGCAATTCAGTATTGATTTTATAATATGCGATCATCATTTGCCGGATGACCAGGTGCCTGATGCAGTTGCTGTGCTCGATCCAAAACAAAAAGATTGCAATTATCCTTTTAAAGAATTATGTGGTTGTGGTGTTGCCTTTAAGTTAATGCAGGCTATAAATGATGAGCTGCAATTGCCGGAAGAATCTTATTTAAAATACCTTGATCTTGTTGCCGTTGCTATTGCTGCCGATATTGTTCCAATAAATGATGAAAATCGTGTGCTTGCTTATTATGGTTTAAAAAAAGTAAATGAACATCCTGCGATAAGTTTAAAAGCATTATTACATCTGGCAGGCATGCAAAAACAAGTGCATATTAACAGCCTTGTTTTTATAATTGCTCCACGCATAAATGCAGCCGGGAGAATGGATGATGCTAAAAAAGCAGTGCAGTTATTTATAGAACCCGATTTTGATATGGCACTGAAATATGCCGGCATGTTACACGATGATAATAAGGAACGCAGAGAAGCCGACTCAACTATTACAGATGAAGCCCTTGCAATTATCGAAGGCGATATAATTTATAAAGAAAGAAAAACAACAGTAGTTTATAAAGATCACTGGCATAAAGGAGTGGTTGGTATTGTTGCATCAAGATTGATTGAAAATTATCACAGGCCGACTGTTGTATTAACAAGAAGTGGTGATGTAATTGCAGGCAGTGCACGTAGTGTACCGGGCTTTAATTTATATGAAGCTATTCACGCCTGCAGAGAACACCTGCTTGGTTATGGTGGCCATTTTGCAGCTGCTGGTTTGTCAATGTATAAAGAAAAGCTGCCGGCTTTTATAAACAGTTTTGAAAAAATTGTTTCTGAAACTATTAATGAAAGTTTACTTACACCTGAAATTATTATTGATGCTGAATTAAGCTTTTCTGAAATTACACCAGGCTTCTTAAATATCTTAAACCAGATGGAGCCTTTCGGACCAGGCAACATGCGTCCGGTTTTTATAAGTAAGAATGTTAGGGATACAGGCTATTCAAAAGCGGTTAAAGAGCAACATATAAAATTTGTATTGCAGCAGCATGATAAAATTTTTACAGGCATTGGTTTTAATATGGCTGCTAAATTTCATTTGATTGAACAACATCTTCCGCTGGATGCAGTATATACATTAGATTGGAACGAATGGAACGGTGAAAAAATGATTCAGTTGAAGGTTATTGATTTCGCACTTTCATCATAATTATTTTCCTATAACTACAATTACTTCATCCGGTTCATCATCGCTTTGGTTAATTCCTTCGACATTTAAACTGCTGTTTTTAAAAGTAGTTTTTATTGTTGAATTATTCTTTAACAAATAAGCTTTTGAAATTTTTTTGTAAGGAAAATTATCTAACTGAACATAAGCAGAACTATCCAGCACATGCACAAACATGGTATCGCCTTTTTGTGTAACACAACCCCATTTTTGCGGATGGATATAACCGCCTTTTGTGTTATAAATACTTTCGCCGTAAGTCTTTAACCAGTTGCCCATGTAAGCAAGCCGTTCTTTAAATTCAGGTTGAATTTCTCCGTTTGGCATAGGACCAATATTCAATAAAAGATTTGCATCATAACCACTTGCCCTTACAAGCAGGTCAATCAATTGTTTTGTTGATTTATAACTAGTATCAGTAATATTAAAACCCCATGAATTATTCATCGTAACGCAGGATTCAAGCGGTAAGTCAGAAGGCTTTTGAAAGTTCAAACCACCTTTATTTTCATTTGGCAAATCCTGTTCAAACATCTGAAAATCTTCACCCGGCAAAGGATCCAAATGATGATTATTACCAATCAAACACTGTGGTTGCAGTTTATGTATTAAAGCATAAATTTCATTTAGATGCCAGTCAATTCTTGGTGTTCTGTCTGCTGCACCTTCAGGCGCAGTCTGGTCCCAGTAGCCATCAAACCATATACCTGCAATCTTACCATAATTTGTAAGCAATTCTGTAAGCTGTTGCTTCATAAAAGCAATGTAATTATTCCAGTCGCCATGCACAGTTCTGCCGGTTCCCTGTCCTGTTCTTCCTGTCCAGTAACTGTAATCATCACGCCGCCAGTCAAGCAACGAATAGTATAAAAATAATTTTATATTTTGCTTATGGCATTCATCAGCAATCATCTTCACTATGTCTTTATGATAAGGTGAATTCATGATATTAAAATCAGAAGCTTTTGTATTCCACATGCTAAACCCATCATGATGACGCATAATTAAAGTAATGTAATTCATGCCTGCATTCTTTGCCATTGAAACCCATTGCGCTGCATCAAAATCAATCGGGTTAAAAAAATTCATGAGGCGCGTATAATTTTTTACAGTGATGTTGCGGTTGTTCATTACCCATTCACCATCACCGGGAATGCTAAACGGTCCCCAATGAATAAACAAGCCAAACTTTGCATTACGAAACCATTCACGTGCTTCAAGGTTTTGTGTTGATGGAATGTATGGTTGTGCTTCAACCTGATTAATTGCTATCATCAACAAGAAAAAGAAAAAGATTTTTTTCATATAGTTTATTAGATTAAAACCCTTTACCAATATCATCTTTTATCTGCACTTCTGTAACCGCACCATACTTTGCAGCAATATTTTTTATGTCTGATGATTTACCAATAAGTACAAACTGTAAATTATCTTTTGGAAAATATTTATGTATGATGTCTTCTGCTTTTGCAACCGTAACCGCGTTTACATTCGCCTCAAAATTATTTATATAAGATTCATCATAACCATACCAGAACATGCCGGTTAATAAGCCTGCCAATTGATTGCTGCTTTGAAAGCGCGGCGGAAATAAACCAATCATATAATTCTTTGCTGACATTAATGTTGTATCATCAATCGGCAACGTTTGCAAACGGTTAACTACTTCCATTGTTTTCTCCAATGTTGGTGCTGTAGTTTGATTAGCTGTATGCGTTGATATTAAAAATGCGCCGCCATTTTTTTTATAATCGAAATAACTTGATGCACCATACGTAAGCCCTGATTTTACACGCAATTCTTCATTAAGCCATGATGTAAACCGTCCGCCGAAAATTGTATTTACAACCTGTAGCGGAATATAATCCGGGTTATTTCTTGCCACACCTTTAGTGCCTATTAATAGTGTTGTTTCTTTTGCATCATCTTTATTCACCAGTAAAACTCTTGCAATGTTTATGTTGTATGTTGGATTGGATGTTAAAGTTGATGGCATGTTTGTTTTCGTCCAGTCACCAAATAATGTTTCCATCTTTTTCTTCATGTCAGCAGTATTAAAATCACCAACCAAAGCAATGGCTGAGCCTTGCGGATTGTAATACGTTTTATAAAAAATTTTTAAATCAACAGATGTTATTGGCGTTACTGATGAAACTGTACCAGACTCGACATTGCCATACGCATGATTACCATAAAAAAATTTATCCCAGTATAGAGTGATAACCTGTCCTGGGCTTTCTTTTGCCTGGTCTAAATTTGCAAGCGTTCTTCGTTTTTCTTTTATAAAATCACTATCGTTAAAAGCGGCATCAACCAGCATTTCTTTAATGATAGGCAAGAGCTTGTCTTCATCTTTTACAGCAAGCCTTGCGCTTAATCCTGAAAACTCTTTTGACCCGTACGTATTGTAATCAGCGCCTGCAAAATCAAATGCTTCTTCAATTTGTTTTTTAGTGTAATCTTTTGTTCCGCAGGTTAAACATTCAGCAGTTAAACTTGCAAGCCCTGCATTGCTGCCATCATCAACAGCACCTGCCGGTATAATTGCAGACACGCTTATAACAGGCACCGTATGTTTCTCCATAAGATACACAGTTAAACCATTTGCAAGCTGAAACTTTGCATACTTTGGCAACTGGTATTTGGCAGCATTTTGTGCTTTAACTGAAAATGAAACAAAAGCAAATGCCGCAACTGCTATAATTAAGCATTGATATTTCCGCATAATTAATCCTCCACGTTTGATTGTAAAACACCAACGGTTCTGTTTGATTTTTTAAAGTATTTATTTGCCACGCGCTTTATATCATCTACTGTTACCTTGTTATAATTTTCAGGCGCTTCGAACAACTTTTTATAATCGCCATAAAACACTTCGTAATCACCAACAGCACCTGATTTGCCATTGATGGTCTCAACCTGTGAATAAAAATCCATCAGCTTTTGATTCTTCACTTTTTGTAATTCGGTTTCTGTAATACCGCTTGTTTTTATTTTATCAATCTCTTCATAAATCCCAGCTTCAACATCTGTTGCTTTTACATTGTCTGCACATTCAGCATATACATTAAATTCAAAAGGATCAAAGCTTAAAGGCAGGTCAGTAAAAATGTTTGTTGCCAGTTGTTTATTGTCAACAATCGCAGCATATAATCTTGAAGAATTACCGGTTGATAAAACAGCATTTAATACGTCAAGTGCATAATAGTCGCTGTCTTTTGTTGCAGGCACATGATAGCTTATTAAAAGATAAGGCGTGGCAACATCCTGCCGCACCATTACGGTTCTTTCACCTGTTTGCGGTGGCTCAACAATGTGCACCGGCGGTGGCGGAGTTTGCCCAGGTATCGGCGCCATATATTTATCTGCAAGATTTTTAACTTCATCAAAAGTTATATTGCCCGTAATTACAGCTATACAATTATTGGGTGCATAATATGTTTTGAAATATTTCTGAAGGTCGCTGCGTTTCCAGTTCTTAATATCATCTTCATAACCTATAACTGGCCAGTGATAAGGATGCTGGTTAAAAGCAACGCCAACAACCGCCTGGCTCAACGGTTCCCATGGCGAGTTCTCCAAATCAGTACGCCATTCTGAATGCACTACTTCACGTTCGCTTTCAATCATCACTGAATCAAATGCAAGGCTTGCAATACGGTCTGATTCTATATCAAACAACAGTTCAAGCTTTGATGCAGGAAACCAATCTGTATAAACGGTTACATTTTCTGTGGTGTAAGCATTATTAGCACCACCATTAAATTCCTCAGTTTTGTCAAGTTGTTTCGGGCCATATTTTTTGGCACCATTAAACATCATATGTTCAAAAAAATGTGACAACCCTGTTATGCCTGTATATTCATTTCTTGAGCCTACTTTGAAATATAAATACATGTTTGCATTTGGTATTGAATTATCAGGAACCACAAGAAATTTCATTCCATTGCTGAGTGTAAAAGTTTTTATACCATCTGCATTAAACTGCGAACAAAGCCGGCTGCCAATTAGCAAAAACAGAAAGCACCCTAACCTGATTTTATAAAACATATAATTTTATTAAAGCAATAAATATATATGTTATCTGCGAGCAATTAATTTGGTAATGAAGTAATTTTTTAGATATTTACCCTTTTAAATCAAACAGATTAATAATACCTAAATTTTTTATTATGCGTGATTGGTTAAGAACTTTAATTGCAGGTTATGCAGGTTACAAATGGGGTGGCGGATGTCTTGGAGGAATAGTAATTTTTGTACTGGTATATTGGGCTTTAGGCCATTGTGGAGGAGGACCACACAATTATTGAATAACAGGCAGGTCACCTTTCCATCCGTTTAAACGATACACATAAAAATCATGTGCGGGCTTGTTGCTTCTTAAAACTTTTATTGCTTTTATAAAATCAATTTGTTTATAGTAATTTTTGTAAGCAATCTTTGGGTTATAATATTCATCTGAAGAAACAATACAGTAAGCCTGATTTAAATCAACTTTGTTTTTCCTGATTTCATTCATCCACATATACTCATGAATATCCATCATGCTTCCCAAACCAATCATCTGAATGTGCTGCGGACGGCAGAAATAATATTCAATATGTGAACCCCACCACTTATAACAAATAACCGGTGTGTTGAAGGGAACAATTTTTCTATTGACATCATTTAGATAAAGGCTGTCAAATTTTTCACCGCCTTTTTTCCATCCATAAAAATCTATTGACAAATCATTTGTACCAACTTTTGGTATTGACGCAGAACCAAACGTGCCGGGATAAAAAAGAATCAGTAGACAACAAATCATCAGATAAAAAATATAATTGATTAGGGTGAGTGAAAGCAGCCATGGCAATGCTTTTGGTTTTGCAAGCCTGTCAAGCCTTATTGCTGCAAGCGGCATTAGTACAACATAAGCCGGTCCACTCCAGTGTGGTAAAATATTTTCTCTGAATAAAGGAATGTATAATAATATGAGTGCAAACGGCAAACCAATAAGATTATAAATTTTCAGCGACGGAATTTTATTCAGCGCATATTTTTTCCAGCCAAATAAAGCAAGTACAATAATTAAAATATTAAATGGATTATTAATAC
>CAHJWK010000114.1 GCA_903642275.1 Chitinophagaceae bacterium | reverse complement strand
GAACTGAAAATAGGCCCGTATCGTTTCAGAAATGTACCGGCATATATTTTTAATGATGACTATGGCGTAACTAACTACCCGATTTTAGGCGGTCTGATTGGTAACGATATTATGCGTCGCTTTAATGTAATTATTAACTATCCGCAGGAGGAAATATACATCAAACCAAACAGCCATTATCTTGATTCATTTGATTACTCTTATTCAGGCCTTGGTTTCTATTTAATTGATGGTGCCATAACCGTTACTGACATTGTAAAAAGTTCTCCTGCTGAAAAAGCAGGCTTCGAGGAGAACGATATTATTTTAGGTGTAGCCAGTAACTTTTCCAATAATATTCAAACTTATAAAACATTACTTCAGAATGCACGGGAAAAAGTAGATGTTGTCGTGATGCGTAAAGGCACACCAAAGGTTATTCAAATCAGGATAAAAAGCATTCTATAAATTTGTGCTTTAATTATTCAATCAATTATTAATATGATTAATTACAATCGTTTTGTTTTAGATAATGGTTTGCGTGTTTTGGTGCATGAAGATAATTCTACACCAATGGCTGTAATAAATGTTTTGTATGATGTGGGCGCAAGAGATGAAAATCCTGAAAAAACCGGCTTTGCACATTTGTTTGAGCATTTAATGTTTGGCGGCAGTATAAACATTCCTGAATATGATGAGCCTTTGCAAATGGCAGGCGGAGAAAACAATGCTTATACAACCAATGACCTTACTAATTACTATTGCCAGTTACCGGCAGAAAATATTGAGACAGCTTTCTGGCTGGAAAGCGATCGCATGGTTAGCCTTGCCTTCAGTAAAAAAAGCTTAAATGTGCAGCGCAAGGTAGTATGTGAAGAATTTAAAGAGCATTATATAAACAAGCCTTACGGCGATGCATGGCATAAGATGCGTGAGCTTGCTTACAAAGTGCATCCTTATAAATGGATGACCATTGGCCAGGATTTAAAACATGTTGAAGATGCGCAGTTAGATGATGTAAAAAAATTCTTCTTTAAATATTACCGCCCTTCAAATGCCATATTGGTTGTTGCAGGAAATGTAAAAACGGATGAAGTAAAAGAACTTGCTGAAAAATGGTTTGGCTCTATTGAAGCGGGCGAAAAATATGAACGTGCTGTTCCGCAGGAACCAAGACAAATAGAGGCAAGGCAATTAATTGTAAAAGCTGATGTGCCGTTAGATGCACTGTATAAAACATGGCACATGCCCGCAAGGTTAGATGATGGTTATCATGCAGCAGATTTAATTACAGAAATTTTAGGTGGCGGCGGTTCATCAAGATTGTTCCAGGGTTTGGTGAAGGAAAAAAGAATGTTCAGCAATATTGAATGCTATCATTTCGGCAGTACAGATAAAGGTTTGTTGGTTATTGAAGGTAAGCTGGTAAAAGGCACAGATATGAAAGCAGCAGAAGCCGCTATAGAAGAAGAATTGAATAAGATTAAAGCCCAATTAATAAAAGAGGAGGAATTGCAAAAAGTAAAAAATAAAACAGAAAGCCTTATTGCTTTTGAAGATATAACAGTGATGAGCCGCGCCGCAAGCCTTGCTTATTATGAATTGCTTGGCGATGCAGATTTAATTAACCAGGAGCTTTCAAAATATAACGACGTAACAGTTGAGCAGGTTCAGCAATACAGTAACGAAATTTTTGCGGCAGAAAACAGCAATGTGCTGTATTATTATAGTAAAAATTAATCTTTTATCGTGCTCATCATTCAAGTTAGCTAACTTGAGGTTCATGTTTACTAACTTGTAGGTTATGTTAACTAACTTGAGGTTCATGTTAACTAACTTATAGTCCATGTTTACTAACTTATAGTCCATGTTTACTAACTTGTAGGTTATGTTTACAAACTTAAGGTTCATGTTTGCTAACTTGAGGTTCATGTTTGCTAACATGAGGTCTATGTTAGCTAAGTTGAGGTTCATTCAGGCTAAAATCAGGTAAAGTTTAAAAATTGCAACTTCCTGACCTTAATAATTTATCATACAAACTTTTCATGTAAATATTTCGCAAGCTGGTTAGTATAATTGCTTTTCCCGCATTGTTTTACCCAACGTATTCCACGTATGGCATTGGTCAAAAAAATTTCGTTGGCTTGTAATAACTCTTCTGCTTCAATTTGGGCTTCTTCAAACGGCATGCTTTCATCTTTAATACATTTAATTAAATGCCTGCGCATAACACCGGCAATACAACCTTCATTTAATGCAGGCGTTTTTATTTTTCCATCTTTTACAATAAAAATATTCGCAATCGTTGCATCTGCAATACGGTTAAAATTGTTTAAAATAAATGCATCGTTCAGCTTGTTTTCCTTTGCCCATAAAGCCGCAATTGTATAAGGCAAATAATTATTGTGTTTGATGTGTGAAAATGCATCACAACTTTTCCTCGCATCTTTATAAATACCTGTTACCAAACCATTTTCATTCAACTTTAAAATCTCAGTGTTTAATTGCCAGCTTTGAATAATGTAATTCGGTAACCGCTTACCATCATCATACAAACCGTTATCTCCGCTAAAAATTGTTATGCGTATTCTTGCCCATTTCTGATGATTGTTTTTTGTTGTAACATTTTTTATTTGTTCTGATAAATATGTATGTGTAAAATAATCCGGCGTATTAAATTTCAGTATTTGCAAAGAAGAAAAAAGCCTTTCAAAATGATAATGGCTTAAAGCAACATCTCCGTTAATAATTTTCATCGTTTCGAAAAAACCATCACCATAACGGAACGAACGGTTATTGGCTGAGATAACCAGTTCACCGGTTTTATACATTTTATCATTATAACAAAAAAACCTCCCTTCTTCCATCAAACAAAAATAACAAGCAACCAACTGAATGATTATAGTAAATTGATTTAATAAATTGCGTTGATGAAAATTGCTGATATAATAAATGTACTCGAACAGCTTGCGCCACTTTCCTTACAGGAAGATTATGATAATGCCGGTTTAATTACAGGAAACGCTTCTGAAGAATGTACTGGTATGCTTTGCTCACTTGATGCAACGGAAGAAATTATTGAAGAAGCAAAAGCACGCAATTGCAATCTTATTGTTTCGCATCATCCGGTTGTATTTAAGGGTTTAAAAAAAATCACCGGTAGAAATTATGTTGAAAAAGCAATTATCTCAGCTATAAAAAATGATATAGCGCTGTATGCAATTCATACAAATCTTGATAATGTTATTGATGGAGTAAATAATAAAATTGCTGACAGGTTAAATCTCATCAACCGCAAAATTCTATTGCCTAAACAAAACCTGCTGATGAAGCTATACACTTTTGTTCCGATTAACTATGCGGAACAGGTGCGCTCAGCTTTATTCAATGCAGGCGCAGGCAACATTGGTAATTATAGCGAAAGCAGTTTTAACGCTGAAGGAACAGGCACTTTTAAAGGTGGCAGCAATACTAATCCATTTGTTGGCGAACAAGGTAAAAGACATCAAGAGCATGAGATTAAAATGGAAATGATTTTTCCATCTTACCTGAAACAAAACATTATAAATGCTTTAATTCAATCACATCCGTATGAAGAAGTAGCTTATGATATTGTTGTGCTGGCAAATGAATTTCAAAATACAGGTAGCGGCTTAATTGGTGAACTGGCAAATGATATTTCTGAAAACGATTTTCTTATCATCTTAAAAAAACAATTCAACTTAAAAGTCATCAAACACACAAAATTGCTAAATAAGCCAATAAAGAAAATTGCTTTTTGTGGTGGTGCCGGAAGTTTTTTAATTAGCAATGCTTTAGCTTTAAATGCAGATGCGTATATAACTTCAGACATAAAATACCATGAATTTTTTGATGCGAATGACAGAATACTAATTACTGATATTGGTCACTGGGAAAGCGAACAATTTACCATTGATTTATTACATGAGGTTTTACAGGCTGAATTCACTAACTTTGCCGTCCTCAAAACAGGAATACTAACAAATCCCGTTTATTATTTTACTTAATATTTTACATAAACATGGCAGCAGTTAAAGAATATTCAGTTGAAGAAAAACTTGCTTCATTAGTGCGTTTGCAAAAAATTGACAGCAAGCTGGATGAAATTAAAATTTTGAAAGGCGAACTTCCAATGGAAGTAAGCGACCTTGAAGATGAAATAACAGGTTTGCACAGCAGGCAAACAAGAATTGAAGAAGAAATTAATGGCATTACTGAATTCATCGAACAGAAAAAAAATGCTATCAAAGATGCCGGTGATCTTGTAAAAAAATATGAAAAGCAAAGCAGCGATGTAAAAAATAACCGCGAGTACGAAGCACTTACCAAAGAAATTGAAATGCAGGAGCTGGAAGGTAAGCTGGCTGATAAACACATTCGCGATGCCAATGAAGAACTGGCTGAAAAAGGAAAGTTGCTTGAACAAACAAAGAAACACATTGCTACAAGAGATACATCTTTAAATCAGAAAAAAAGTGAGCTTGAAAAAATAATTGCAGACACAGAAAAAGAAGAAAAGCAATATGCAAAGCTTTCCGGGGATGCACGTGAGGGCATAGATGAGCGTTTGCTTTATTCTTATGACAGGATTAGAAAAAGTTATCGCAATGGTCTGGCTGTTGTGCCTGTATTAAGAGATGCATGTGGCGGTTGTTTCAATGCAATTCCACCACAACGTCAAAGCGAAATCCGTCAGCATAAAAAAATTCTTGTTTGCGAAAATTGCGGAAGGATTTTGGTTGATGAAGATTTGAATATAGCAACAGGCGTAAAATAATATTAACATCTTTATCTTATTTAAAGGACGCTCAAGTCAGCGTCCTTTTTTATTTTCGGGCGAATGAAGAATGCAGCTGCTAAATTAATTCCCTGCTTCCTGTTTTTTTGTTTGATAACTGCTTCAGCAATCGCTAATAAAGTATATGATTTTAACGCAACATGCCAACAGGCTTATAAAGAAATCACAAGCCTGCGTTTAAGTAATGGCGAAAAATTAATTGCGCAGGCAAGACAACAAAACCCGGATAACCTTATCCCTGATTTATTAGACAGCTATATTGATTTTTTTATTTTATTTTTTAATGAAGACCCGGCTGAATTAAAAATCCGCGAACCACATTTTGATGATTATTTAGATCGCATTAATGATGGCTCAGAGGCATCTCCGTTTTACAATTATTCGCGTGCTGTTGTGCTGATACAAAAAGCCTGTGTTGAAATAAAATTTGGTGAGCGCTGGAGTGCAGGATGGAACTTTAGAAAAGCTTTTACTTTAATCAGGGATAACAAAAAAAGATTTCCTAACTTCTTACCCAACAACATGATTTACGGGCCGATGCTTGTTGTTGCCAGCACCATTCCTGATGGATATAAGTGGCTTGCCGGTTTGTTTGGTATTAAAGGTTCAATCAGCAACGGTATGGCGTTGATGAAAACAGTTCTCACGAGTAATGATGGTTATGCAAGATTGTTTTTTAATGAAGCTTCTTTCTACTATTGTTACATTTTATTTCACATAGAAAATCAGCCTGAACAAACATTTCAGTTCATCAGCCAGAATAAATTTGATCTTGTAAACAATCAACTGCTGGCTTACATGACAGCTAATCTTGCTATCAATAATAAGATGAATGATTATGCGCGTAACATCATCCAAAACAAAAATGATTCACCGCTATACATGCAAACACCAATATGGAATTTTGAAATGGCTTATATACAAATGCGGAATCTTGATGCAGATAATGCTGCTAAAAATTTTGAATATTTTTTATCGCATTTCAAAGGAAAATTTTATGTAAAAGATGCATATGAAAAGCTTGCGTGGTGTTATTATTTGCAGGGAAATATGGCTGCTGCAAATAATGCAAAACAAACAATTTTAAAAAAAGGAAATACAGACACAGATGCAGATAAACAGGCAAACAGGGATGCCAAACAAAGCAGGTGGCCAAATATAATTTTATTAAAAGCACGTGTGCTTAGTGATGGTGGATACGATACGAAAGCGTTGGCGCTGCTTGCTGACAAAAGCATTAAAGATTTTACTGATGCAATAGACCAGCTTGAGTTTACGTATCGCGTTGCAAGAATTTATGATGACATGCATAAAGACAGTGAAGCAATAAAAAATTACCTGAATACGATTTCTATTGGCCAAACCAGAACTGAATATTATGCATCACGTGCCGCTTTACAGATTGGACTGATTTATGAAAAACAAGGTAATAAAACTATAGCTATTCAGTACTATAAAAAATGCCTTGATATGCAGTATCATGATTATAAAGATTCAATAGACCAAAAAGCAAAAGCAGGTATAGCAAGATGTACTGGTAGCTGATTGATGTGATAAATTATTTTGCTGCAAAGTTTTACTGCCGATATTTGTTTGCATGAGAAAACATTTATTACTGGTTTGCTTCTTAGCAATAAATATCATGTTTGCTTCAGCACAAAACGTTCCTTCACCAAAAGATTTTTTAGGTTATGAGTTAGGTGAACATTATACACCATCTTATAAAGTAGTTGCTTATTTCAATGCCGTTGCACAGGCTGCTTCGTCAACAGTTAAACTACAGAAGTATGGCGAAACAAGTGAAGGAAGGGATTTGATTGCGGCATTTATTTCATCACCACAAAACATACAGAACTTAGAAAACATCAGGCAAAATAACTTGCGTTTAGCAAGTATGCAAACTGATAAGCCGGCTGAAACAAATGCACCCGCAATAGTTTGGTTAAGTTATAATATTCATGGTAATGAACCATCCAGTACAGAAGCTGCTATGAAAGTATTATTCGCTTTAGTTGATCCATCCAACACACAAACAAAACAATGGCTTCAAAATGTGGTGGTGGTAATTGATCCTTGTCAAAATCCTGATGGCCGTGACCGCTATGTGAATTGGTTTAATAATGCTGTTGGCAAAAATTTTAATGCTGATCCGCAGAGCCGTGAACATGATGAACCCTGGCCTTATGGACGAACCAACCATTATAATTTTGATATGAATCGTGACTGGGCATGGCAAACACAAAAAGAATCACAGGAAAAATTGACATTATATAACAGCTGGTTGCCGCAGGTACATGTTGATTTACACGAGCAAGAATACAATAATCCTTATTATTTTCCGCCGGCTGCGCAACCCTATCATGAAGTAATAACAAAGTGGCAGCGCGACTTTCAGGTTATTGTTGGAAGAAACAACGCAAAGTATTTTGATGCTAATGGCTGGCTGTATTTCACCAAGCAAATATTTGATTTATTCTATCCTTCCTATGGTGATACTTATCCAACTTATAGCGGTGCGATTGGTATGACGTATGAACAAGGCGGCATTGGTGCAGGTCTTGGTATTAAAACAAGTGATGGCGATACGCTTACACTTGCAGACCGTTTGCTACATCATTATACAGCAAGTATATCAACCATTGAAATAAGTTCCATCAATGCACAAAAACTTATTACTGAATACAAAAAGTTTTTTGATGATAATATGAAAGGTGATGATATGGATTATAAAACTTATGTGCTCACATCATCAGACCAGAATAAAATAGAAGCAGTAAAAAAACTGCTTGATAATAATAAAATTACTTACGGTATTGAAAGCAATAAAACATTCAGCGGTTATAATTATTACGCTAACAAAATAAGCAATTTTTCTTCAGAAGGTTTTGACATTGCAGTAAGCACCATGCAACCAAAAGGGCGTCTTGTAAAAGTTTTGTTTGAACAACAAAGCAAGCTGATTGACTCTGCAACGTATGATATAACCGCATGGAGCATTCCTTACTCTTACGGCGTAAATGCATGGGCCGTAAAAGAAAATTTACAGATGAATTCATACCAGAACCCAAATGCTGTAACACCGGTTACAAGTAATTATGGTATATTAATCCCTTATACTTCTTTAAATGCGGCTAAGGTGCTGGCGCATCTTCTTGCCAATAATATTCATGTTCGTTTTTCTGTAAATCCTTTTACGTATGGTGGCCAGAAATTTAACCGTGGAACATTGATTATTTTAAAAGGAAGTAACATTGCTGACTGGAACGGTTTGGTTAATAAAACATGTAGCGATTATAATGTACAACCGGTTGCCGTGCAAACCGGATTTATGGATACGGGTGCAGACTTCGGTTCTGCAGATGTACATTTTATAAAAGCGCCTAAAGTTGCAGTGCTTACCGGTAATACTGTTTCACATACTGCTGCAGGCGAGGTTTGGAGCTTTTTTGATAATGAGTTGAATTACCCTATTTCACAAATTATTACTGAGGATCTTGGTTATATTAATCTTCAGAATTATGATGTATTGATTATGCCTGATGGATATTACAGCATACTTGATGCAGATAAAGATGTTGCTGCAAAGCTTGATGCATTTGTAAAGGGCGGAGGTAAGCTTATAGCCATTGGAAATGGTGCTGCAAAACTTGCTTCAATGGATTGGACAGGTATTAAGCTGATAAAAGATTCAGCGCAAAATTCTGACAGCATCATACAAAAAAATTATGCGAATGCGGAACGTGATGAGATTACTTCATTCATTCCCGGTGCTATATATAAAATACAGTTAGACAACACGCATCCGCTGGCTTATGGTTATCCAAATTATTATTATACTTTGAAACAGGATGGACGCGCATATGCTGGTTTTAAAAGCGGCTGGAATGTTGGCATACTTCCCTCAAATGCTTATACAGCGGGCTTTGTAGGCAGCAAGCTAAAAGCAAAAATCAAGCAGGGTGTTTTAATTGGCGACGAAACCTATGGTGATGGACATATCATAATTATGAACGATGATCCACTATTTCGCCTGTTCTGGCAAAATGGAAAATTACTTTTTGCAAATGCTGTTTTTGTAGATGGAAATTGATAAAAACTATCGCTGCATAAATGCTTTACTTCTTCTTCCACCTCCGCCAAGTGAACGGAAATGCATAGGAGGTTGTGTAGGCAAAGTCAAATTTGCATCGGCCATCTGGTAAGGATGATTTTGCGCTACAGGAATTGATTTGGCAATTAATTTATTAATCTCACGCAGTAGCATTTTTTCTTCCATTCCGCAGAACGAAATGGCTTTTCCACTGGCTCCAGCGCGGCCGGTACGGCCAATTCGATGTACATATGTCTCAGGAACATTGGGCAACTCATAGTTGATTACATGAGAAAGACTTTCAATGTCAATTCCTCTTGCAGCAATATCTGTTGCTACCAATACTTTAATGGTTTTATTTTTGAAATTGTTTAAAGCCTTCTGTCTTTCTGCCTGCGATTTATCTCCATGAATAACCTGTACATTAATGTTTTCTCTTTTTAGTGCATGACATAATTTATCAGCACCAAATTTTGTTTCCGTAAACACAAGCGCTGAATCAATTTCATGCGTTTTAAGCAGGTGAATAAGCAATGCTCTTTTATCTGCCTTTTCTACAAAATAAACAGCCTGTTCTATGGTTTCTGCTGTTGATGAAACAGGTGTAACTTCTATCTTAACCGGGTTATTTAACATACCCTGAGATAACCTTACAATTTCAGGTGGCATGGTTGCGGAGAAGAATAATGTTTGCCTTTGTGCCGGCAGTTTGGCGACAATCTTTTTTACATCAGTAATAAACCCCATATCAAGCATACGGTCAGCTTCATCCAATACAAACGTTTTTATTTGTTGTAATGAAACATGGCGCTGCATAATAAGATCTAATAACCTGCCTGGTGTTGCAATTAAAATATCAATACCTTGTTGCAGCTTTCTTACCTGGTGATACTGAGAAACACCACCATAAACCGCAAGGTGCTTCAAACCACTGTGCGCACCATAATCAGAAAAACTTTGTTCAATCTGTATAGCTAATTCGCGGGTTGGTGTAAGAATTAAAGCTTTTACGCCTTTCGATAAATTACCAGCTTCTTTTTGCTGGATTAACAACTGTAATATTGGTAGTGCAAAAGCTGCTGTTTTGCCTGTTCCTGTTTGTGCACAGGCAAGCAGGTCTTTGTTTTTTAATACAACCGGAATGGCTTTTTGTTGAACGGGGGTAGGTTGGGTATATCCCTGTGATTGCAATGCCTTTAATAAAGGTGCAATCAATTCTAAATCTTTAAAATCCAAAATATAAAATGTTTAATAATTATTCCTGTATAAACAAGCTGTTACAATACGCTTGTTAACTAACTAATGTTTCTTCATTTGCTGGTTCAGGCAATTCTTTTTGTTTTGTAATGCTGTTATTTTTTATTTGTAACTGATATCTGCTGGTGAAAGTGAATGTATAATTATACTTTAAAAGATGTTCATGAATTACTGCATCATTCATTAAAACTGATATTAATGTTTGAGCAAGTTCATTGCCGCTTAATAACATATCAGACCTGCCATCAATAAAATTTAAAACAAACCTGTAGCCTGATTTTCTTGAGCCGCCTGCTCTTTCAAAATCAATACGGTTCATAACCAAATTCTGTTCTGTTGCTGCAGACTTCTTTAATAATATACGGATTACCGGTAAGTACTTATTCCATACAGAAAAATAAAAAGTGTGCTTATTGTTAGTCATTAAATTTGATTAAAAGAAACGTTTATTGTTTGAGCGTGAAAATGAATCTCTGCCACCACCACCGGAACGGTTTTCTTTTTCCCTTGCTAAAGATACAGAAAGTGCCCGGCCTTCAATTTCTTTTTGATTCAATCCTGACATTGCTGCATTCCCTTCTTCTTCGGATGGCATTTCTACAAAAGCGAATCCCCGTGAGCGATTGGTTTCACGGTCTATAATAATTTTTACAGAGCTAACTGAACCGAATTTTGAAAATAAGTCTTTAAGATCTGCTTCACTCGTGTGAAAACTCAGATTAGATACATAAATGTTCATGAAATTTTTTTATTTTATTATTGTTTGTTGAGTGAGTAGAAACAGAAGTGAGAGAAGGCTAAAAATTACTTGTGAGTAAAAAATAAAATTATCTAAAGTATGCTTATACAGCTCAAACGAAATGTAAATATACATAAATAATATAATAGCTAAATTTATTATCCTTGAATAAACAATTCGATAACAAACAACTATTGTTATAATGATACAAAAAGCATCTATATTGAAAATTAAAATTTAGATAATGAATTGACTATAATTCTAATTAGTTTAATACGCTATAAACCGATATGAAATAATAACTTTACAATAACCACAAAGCTTGCACATGAAGAATTATTTCGGCTCAATGGTTAAACGTTGTTTTGCGGTAATAACAATATGCCTGCTTCCATTTTGTAAAAAATCAGTTCAGTCAAAACCGGTTATTACATCTTTTAATTTTGATACGTCTGCTTACCAGCTAGTTTGGTCTGATGAATTTGAGGAAAGCAGTATTAATAACAACGTATGGAATTTTGAAACCGGCGGCAATGGCTGGGGCAACCATGAACAGGAATATTACCAGCAACAAAACACCACTATTGAAAACGGTAATCTTGTTATAACCGCAAAAAAAGAAACGATAGATTCTCATAGTTATACTTCTTCAAGAATAACAACACAAGGCAAAAAAGAATTTCAATATGGCAGGATTGAAGCACGTATTAAGATGCCCGTTGGGCAAGGCTTGTGGCCTGCGTTTTGGATGTTGGGTTCTAATATATCCATAGATGGCTGGCCTGCCTGTGGTGAAACAGATATAATGGAACACATTAATGCAGACAGTATTATTTATGGAACAGCACACTGGGATAATAAGGGTCATGTGCAAAGCGGAAATAAAATTACCTCATCACCTTCTGATTATCATGTTTACAGCGTTGAATGGAATGCTGACTCAATAAAATGGCATATTGACGGCGTAGAATATCATTCAATAAATATTACCGGCAACAGCATGAAAGAGTTTAATCAACCTTTCTTTATATTATTAAATTTAGCCGTTGGCGGCGATTGGCCCGGTCAAACAATTGATGACAAACTACCTGCAAAAATGTATGTTGACTGGGTAAGGGTTTATCAAAAGAAATAATTGTGTTTCCTTGAATTTTAATCATGCAAAATAAAAAAGTAGAAGTTGATATAGTAAATGAAGTGCTTGAAGAATGTATTATGGCTTACCCAATATCTTCTTTTATTATAAGTATATATCAGCAATACCAAAAAAGGGGAAGTTTAAGTAAGAAACAATTACAGGGCTTACATAGTAAAGCAAGTGAAATTGATAAAATAACTCCGGCAAAACTTGCAACGCTTGAAGCACTTATAAAAAAAATGCCGACTAGGTTTAAATCTGAATTATCCGAAACAAAACCTTTGTTTGAAAAGGATAAACTTACCGGTGAAATTATAGGTGCAATACTTTCAAAATACCCCCAACACAAAAGAGTATTGTTTTACAAAATAAAGTATGATAACAATGAAATAATTTCTTCTATAGAATTAGATGAATTAAAAAAATTCAAACAGGTTTTAAAATTGTAATCATTAATTATTGCTAAAGAATGTTTGCAATAACATTACTAAAATGCCAGACATCTTCAAACGTATTATACAAAGGCACAGGCGCAATACGAATTACATCTGGCTCACGCCAGTCAATCATAACGCCGCTTTCTGTTAATGCGTTAAAAACATTTTTTCCTTTTTGTTCAAACAATATTGAAACCTGGCAGCCACGCTCCTCTTCATTTGCAGGCGTAATTATTTCAAAAGCATTTTTATTTTTTAAGCTCACATTATTCAAAATATAATGCAGGTAAGCTGTAAATTTTTTTCTTTTAATGTGAAGATTATCAATGCCCGCTTCTTCAAAAATATCAAGTGCCGCTTTATGAACTGTCATGGGCAACACCTGCGTACAACTTAATTGCCAGCCTTCTGCAGTTGGTATTGGCTTAAAGCCTTTTTCCATTTGAAACCGCGTATCTTTTTCATAACCCCACCAACCAGCCAGTCTTGGAAAATTTATATCAGTTGCATATTGTTGATGTATATAAACGCCGGCAATGCCACCAGGACCAGAGTTGAGATATTTATAAGAACACCAGCATGCAAAATCAACATTCCAGTCATGCAGTTTCAATTCAACATTACCGGCAGCATGAGCAAGATCAAAGCCCGCATAAGCGCCAGCTTCATGTGCAGCTTTTGTTATTTCTTTCAGGTTAAAAAACTGGCCTGAATAATAATTTATTCCGCCAAATAAAATCAATGCTGTTTCACTTGCATGTTGATGAATAGTTGAAATGATATCTTCAGTTCGTAAATTATATTCACCTTCTTTTGGGTGTACTTCTACGATTGCATCATTAGGATCA